>NZ_JABBWW010000080.1:0-1420 GCF_014161385.1 Microbispora sp. H10670
CCCGCACCCGGTACGGCAACACCGGCACCCAGGCCACCGTCGAGGGCATCAGCATCTCCGGCGTCGGCCACCAGCTCCCCATGAGCGGCCAGCTCGCCTACGCCATCTCCTTCCTCGGCCTCGACGCACCGAGCACCTCCATGTCGCCGTCGCCGTCTCCGTCCGCGTCTCCCACGCGGTCTCCGTCACCCTCGCCGTCGCCCTCGCCGTCGGCCTCGCCGTCGGCCTCCCCCTCGCCGTCGCCGAGCGCCTCCCCGAGCACCTCGCCGTCCGGCCAGCCGGGCGCCTGCCGCGTCAGCGCGACCGTCAACAGCTGGGCCAACGGCCTGACCGAGGACATCACCGTCACCAACACCGGCTCCTCCGCCGTCAACGGCTGGTCGCTGGCCTTCACCCTGCCCGGCGGGCAGACCATCACCAACGGCTGGAACGCCACCTACTCGCCCACCAGCGGCCAGGTCACGGCGACCAACGTGAGCTACAACGGCTCGATCCCGCCCGGCGGCTCCGTCCAGATCGGCTTCCAGGCCACGCACACCGGCAACGCCGGCAAGCCCACCTCGTTCACGCTGAACGGCGCGACCTGCACCGTGGCCTGACGACGCCCGTGTCCTAGAGAACACCGTGTCCTGACGACACAGCCCAAGACCCATACTCTGGAGGACTTCAGTGCCCCCCATTCGACATCGGCGCTGGCTCGCGGCCGCGATGGCCGCCGCGCTCGGCGCTCTCGGAGTCACGACCGCAGGCACGGCCCAGGCCGCCGCGGGCTGCGAGGTCACCTACACGGTGACCAGTTCGTGGCCGGGCGGCTTCGGCGCCGACGTGAAGGTGTCCAACCTGGGCGACCCGATCAACGGCTGGAAGCTGACCTGGACGTTCACCGCCGGGCAGACCATCACCCAGCTCTGGAACGGCACCCACACCCAGTCGGGCGCGCAGGTCACGGTGAGCGACGCGGGCTACAACGCGTCGATTCCCACCGGCGGCAGCACGAGCTTCGGCTTCAACGGCGGGCTGAGCGGCTCGACCAACCCGGTGCCGACGAACTTCGCCGTCAACGGCACCGCCTGCACCGGCACCGTGACCAGCAGCCCCTCGCCCAGCCCGTCGCCGAGCCCCAGCGCCAGCCCGTCGCAGAGCCCTTCACAGAGCCCTTCACCCAGTCCGTCACCCAGCCCGTCACCCAGCCCGTCGCCGAGTGCCTCGCCCAGCCCGTCGCCGAGTCCGTCGGCCACTCCGAGCGGGCCGTGGCCGCCGTCATCGACGTACTCCAACCCGGTGCTGTGGGACGACCTGGCCGACATCGACATCATCCGGGTCGGTGACACCTACTACTACTCCGCCTCCACGATGCACTACTCGCCGGGCGCGCCGGTCCTGCGCTCCTACGACCTGGTGCACTGGGAATACGCCGGCC
>NZ_JABBWW010000081.1:0-1370 GCF_014161385.1 Microbispora sp. H10670
GCCAGGGTGATTGCGTAGTCGGTGGGCGCTGGCCCTGATCTGGGAATCTGTGGTGTGAGTGGCATCTTCGACGGCAGGTAAAGCGGGTGAGACCACATCGGTGATCATGGAGTTCTCGACGCTTCATGACCCCTTGAGGACCTCACCCGCCGATGACATCGTCCCTCATTCCCGCACTGGCCGTCACGGCAGCCGCCCACGGCACCCCGCCGACTCCGGTCACCGAAGGTGAACACGGTGGCCTGCTGCGCGCCTTGGCCGCGGTCCCGGATCCGCGTGACCCACGTGGGATGCGCTACCCGCTGTGCGCTGTGCTGGCCGTCGCCGTATGCGCGGTACTGGCCGGGGCCTCCTCATTCGCCGCGATCAGCGACTGGCTGCACGACCTGGACGAACACGCCAAGATGCGGCTGGGATTCGACCGAGGCGTGCCGGCGGGCACAACGGTGTGGCGGCTGCTGACCCGCCTGGACGCCGGCCTGCTTGCGACCGCCCTGGCCGGATGGCTTCGTGCCCGCACCCCGCCTGCCCCGTCCCGGCCACGCCGCTATCGCAGGGTGATCGCCGTCGACGGCAAGACGCTGCGCGGTGCGCGCCGCCCCGGCGGCGGCCAGGTCCACCTGCTGTCCGCGCTGGACACCAGCACCGGCATCGTGCTCGCCCAGGTCACCGTGGACGCCAAGTCCAATGAGATCCCGGCGTTCGCGCCGCTGCTCGACGCCGTCGCCGCCGTCCTGGGCAGCCTGACCGGGGTACTGTTCGTCGCCGACGCACTGCACACCCAGACCGGCCACGCCCGCGAGATCGCCGCACGCGGCGCTCATCTGCTCATCCCGGTCAAGGGCAACCAGCCCACCCTGTACGCCCAGCTCAAAGCCCTGCCCTGGCCGCAGATCCCGGCCGGGAACCGCACCCGCGACCGCGGGCACGGCCGCCGCGAGACCCGCACCGTCAAAGCCGTCACCATCGCCACCCCCGGCGGGATCACCTTCCCGCACGCCGAGCAGGCCGTGCGGATCACCCGTACCCGCATCACCAAAGGCAAGACCAGCCGCGAAACCTGCTACCTCACCGTGTCACTGCCCGCCGCCGACGCCCACCCCGCTGACCTGCAGGACTGGACCCGCCGCCACTGGCACATCGAGAACATGGTGCATCACGTCCGGGACGTGACGTTCCGTGAAGACCTCCACCAGGCCCGGACCGGTACCGGGCCCGCCGTCATCGCCACACTGCGTAACACTGCGATCGGCTACCACCGCATCAACGGCGAGACCAACATCGCCCGCGCCACCCGACGCGCCAACCGCCGCCCACACGACCTCATCACCGCCGTGACCAGCAGCTACCCCACAACGCAATGACCCTGG
>NZ_JABBWW010000082.1:0-1368 GCF_014161385.1 Microbispora sp. H10670
CTAGTGCCATACGCCTGAAATTCGTCGGATAAATACTTATCCTGATGTGTATGGGGCATCCGGGTCCGTCTGCAATACCCATCGAGTTGACCGATGCTGAGCGGTCCTGGCTGCATGGCCTGACGGCGGAGGCGTCAGAGCTGGCGGGCCGAGCGAAGATCGTACTGGCCTGTGCCGAGTCCGGGGCCAGTAATGCGCAGGTGGCGCGGGATCTCGGTATGAGCGTGGCGACGGTCCGCCGGTGGCGGACCGCCTTTGCTCACGGTGGAAGGAACGCCCTGCTCGACAGGCCCCGGACGGGGCGGCCGAAGGCCGGGTTGACGCTGACCGACGCCGAACGCGCCACTCTGCAACGATGGGCGCGGCGGGCCAGAACCTCGCAAGTCCTGGCGATGCGCTCGAAGATCGTGCTGGCGTGCGCGGACGGCAAGGACAACAAGCAGATCGCCCAGCAGTTGCGGGTCCACCCCGACACGGTGTCCAAGTGGCGCAACCGGTTCGTCAAGCTGCGCCTTGATGGGCTCATGGACGAACAGCGGCCTGGCCGGCCACCGTCCGTCACCCTTGACCAGGTCGAGCGGGTCGTAGTGGACACGTTGGAAAGGACGCCCGAAGACGCCACGCACTGGTCCCGGGCATCGATGGCTCGTCGCAGCGGACTGTCGAAGTCCACGATCGGCCGGATCTGGCGGGACTTCGGGCTTAAACCCCACCAGGCCGACACTTTCAAGCTCTCGACCGATCCGCTGTTCGTGGAGAAGGTCGTCGATGTCGTGGGCCTGTACCACAACCCGCCCGAGCGGGCGGTGGTGCTCTGCGTGGACGAGAAGTCCCAGATCCAAGCCCTGGACCGGTCGCAACCGGTGCTGCCGATGATGCCGGGCATGCCCGAGCGGCGTACCCACGATTACGTCCGCAACGGGATCACGAGCCTGTTCGCAGCGTTCAACGTCGCAGACGGCACCGTCATCGGTGAGCTGCACCGCCAGCACCGCGCCGCCGAGTTCAAGAAGTTTCTGATCACGATCGACAAGACGGTTCCCGCCGAGTTGGACGTCCACCTGATCTGCGACAACTACGGCACCCACAAAACTCCGGCGATCAAGGCGTGGCTGGCCCGCCACCCGCGGTTCCACATGCACTTCACCCCGACCGGCTCCTCCTGGATCAATCAGGTGGAGCGGTGGTTCGGGTTCTTGACCGATCAGCTCATCCGGCGGGGGGTGCACAAAAGCGTCCAGTCCCTGGAGAAGGACATCCGGGACTGGATCGCCCAGTGGAACGACAACCCCCGGCCGTTCGTATGGAAGAAGACCGCAGAGGAGATCCTCGAATCCCTCGCACGATATTGCCGACGAATTTCAGGCG
>NZ_JABBWW010000083.1:0-1323 GCF_014161385.1 Microbispora sp. H10670
TGAACCGCGCCGAGTTTCGTGGAGGCCGGGTTAGCTGGCTGGGGTGAGGATAGCCGGGTCGGTTTGTGTTTGGTAGTGGGTCTCGAATTCGGCTGGTGGGAGGTCGTTGCAGGCGCTGTGGAGGCGCCGGTTGTTGTACCAGTCGACCCATTCCATGGTGGCGATCTCGAGGTCGTCCAGGCCGTTCCAGGGGCCGCGCCGGTGGATCAGTTCGGTTTTGTACAGCCCGATGGTGGTTTCGGCCAGGGCGTTGTCGTAGCTGTCCCCGCGTGAGCCGACCGAGCAGACCGCCCCGGCGCCCGCGAGACGCTCGGTGTAGCGGATCGACAGATATTGGCAGCCGCGGTCGGAGTGGTGGACCAGTCCCTCGAGGCGCCGGCCGTCGCCGCGGCGCCAGATGGCCATCTCCAGGGCGTCCAGCGCCAGGTCGGTGCGCAGGTGGTCGGCCAGCCGCCAGCCGACGATCATCCGCGAGAAGGCGTCGATCACCAGCGCCGCGTACACGAACCCCGAGGCGGTGGGGATGTAGGTCAGGTCGGCGACCCACAGCCGGTTCGGGGCGGGGGCGGTGAAGTCGCGTTTGACCAGGTCGGCGGGCCGGTCGGTGAGGGCGTCGGCGATCGTGGTCGGTCGCTTGTGGTCCCCGCGGACCGCCCCGGCCAGCCCCATGCGCTTCATCAGCCGGGCCACGGTGCACCGGGCCACGCGGGTGCCGCGCCGGTTGAGCTCTTTCCACATCTTGCGCACGCCGTACACCTCGTAGTTGTCGTTCCACACCGTGGTGATCTCGGCCATGAGCTGGGCATCGCGCACCGCTCGTGCGGACGGCGGGCGGGACTTGGCCGCGTAGTAGGTCGACGTCGCCACCTGCAGGACGTCGCAGATCGGCTCGACGCCGAAAGCGTCGCGGTGGGCGTCGATGAAGGCGACTATCTGGGCGGCCGTGGGTCGAGTTCCGCCGCGAAAAAAGCGGCCGCGGCCTTGAGGATCTCGTTGGCGCGGCGCAGCTCGCGCACCTCGCGCTCCAGCTCGGCGATCCGCTGGGTGTCGGTGGTCGAGGTGCCGGGACGCTGTCCCTCGTCGATCTCGGCCTGGCGCACCCACCCGCGCAGCGCCTCGCGGTGAACGCCGAGCTGGTCGGCCACGCGGGCGATCGCGCCGGGGGCGCCGCCGGTCTGCCGGCGGACCTCAAAGACCATGCGCACCGCGCGCTCGCGAAGCTCTTGGGGGTACTTCCTCGGGGCTGGCATCGTGACGTGATTCTCCCTTCCGCCAGCAGATGATGCTGGCTTCAGGGCCTCCACGAAAGTCGGAGTGGTTCAC
>NZ_JABBWW010000084.1:0-1306 GCF_014161385.1 Microbispora sp. H10670
GGTCACTAGGGCACCATCCTTACTGCGGGGCCCGCGTAGGGTCTTGTGGAAGGGACTCGGCGGGAGCCGGGGTGACGGCCCTGTTCGGTCGCCTGTGAAAGGCCTCGATGACACCGCCGCCCCCGGTTTCCCCGGGGCTGTGAACTGGCAACAGAGGGACGCGCCGTAGAGCGCCGGTTAGTGACCACCCAGCTGTCAGCCTCCTCGCCGAGTCGTCGCTGCCACCGTGAGGAGTCGTCGTGTCGCTTGCGCTGCCCCAGGCGCTGGTGTTCGTCGGAGTCGACTGGGCCGTCGATGAGCACGCGGTCTGTGTGATGGACCGGGCCGGTCAGGTGCTGAGTGGGTTCGTGATCGAGCACTCGGCGGACGGGATCGCCGGGCTGGTACGCCGCTTGGCCGCATATGGTCCGGCCGGGCAGATCCCGGTGGCGATCGAGCGGCCCAACGGGCGTCTGGTCGATCTGCTGCTGGAGGCTGGGCACCCGGTGGTCCCGGTCAAGCCGAACGCGATCAAGGTCTGGCGTGAAAGCGAGGTGCCCTCGGGTGCCAAGAACGACCTGCGGGACGCGGAGGTGATCGCCGACTACCTGCGCGTACGCCAGGGCAGGTTGCAGGTGGCTGCACCGTACTCGGCGCAGACCAAAGCGGTGCGCACCGTGGTGCGCGCCCGCGGCGATCTGGTCGAGGCGCGGGTCGCGGCCACCAACCAGCTGTCGGCGCTGCTGTCGGCCTACTGGCCCGGCGCCAAAGCGTTGTTCGCCGACGTCGAATCGGCGATCAGCCTGGAGTTCCTCACCCGCTATCCCACCCCGGCCAGCGCGGCCCACCTGGGCGAAAAGCGCATGAAGGCGTTCATGGTCAAGCACGGCTACTCCGGCCGGCGCACCGCCGCCACGCTGCTGGAGCGGCTGCGGTCGGCCCCGCGCGGCACCGGCGAGGACGCCCTGACCGAAGCGCTGCGCGATGCCGTGCTGGCTTTGGTGGGCGTGCTGAAGGCGCTGAACGCAGCGATCAAGGATCTCGACCGGTCGGCCGCCGCCCACCTCGGGGAGCATCCGGACGGGGAGATCTTCACGTCGCTGCCAAGGTCGGGTCAGATCAACGCCGCCCAGATGCTCGCCGAGTGGGGCGACTGCCGTCCAGCCTACGCAAACGCCGACTCCGTCGCCGCGCTGGCCGGGTGCACACCCGTCACCAAGGAGTCGGGCAAGCATCGCGCGGTGCACTTCCGCTGGGCCTGCAACAAGCGCTTCCGCCAGGCGATGACGACCTTCGCCGACAACAGCCGGCACGCCAGCCCGTGGGC
>NZ_JABBWW010000085.1:0-1223 GCF_014161385.1 Microbispora sp. H10670
CCGGGATCGGCGGCCAGCGCCTCCACCACCACCGCCAACCGCTCCGCCAGCAACCACGCCGACCGCGCATCGAACAGATCCGTGTTGTAGGTCAGGAACCCACCCAACCCCTCCACCGACTGCTCCAAATGCACCGACAACTCGAACTGCGTACCGGCGGGCGCCATGTCGACTCGGGTGAAGCGGAGGCCGGGCAGTTCCAGCGTCCGCTGGGGTGCGCTGTCCAGCGCGAGCATGACCTGGAAGAACGGGCTGCGGCTGAAGTCGCGCTCCGGCCGCACGTGCTGGACGATCCGCTCGAACGGGGTGTCGCTGTGAAGCTGGACCTCCAGAAGGTTGGCGTGCGTCGCGCTCAGGGCCTCCGCGAGCGTCATGCCGGGCCGGTTCACGGAGCGCAGGGGAAGGGAGTTCGCCAGGAAGCCGATCATCTCGGCGGTGCCGGGGTGCGTACGGCCGGAGGACGGGATGCCGATGGTGACGTCGTCCTGACCGGCGAGTTTGGCGAGCAGCAGCGTCAACGCCGTGGTGATCACCGTGAAGGTCGTCGTGCCGCTTTCCCGTGCGAGGCGCTCGACGGTCTGCGCGGGCAGGGAGAGTGGAACGGCGTCCCCACGGTGCGTCTCGTACGGCGGGCGCGGCTTGTCCGTGGGCAGGTCGAGCGTCTGCGCGCCGGCGAGGTACTCACTCCAGAACCCGAGTTCGGAGTCATCGGCCGCAGTGTCGAGCTTCCACTGGGCGTAGTCGCCGTACTGAAGAGGGGCGTCCTGCGGGAACGGTTCACCCGTGCGGGCCGCCTGATAGTGATCGGCGATCTCGCGAAACAGCACGGTGAGGGACCAGCCGTCCGCGATGACATGGTGGAGCGACAGCAGCAGCACGTGTTCGTCGTCCGAGACACGCACCACCCGCGCGCGGAACAGCGGGCCCTGTTCGAGGTCGACCGCCGAGGTCCGCCACTGCTCCAGGGTTTCCGCCAGGTCGGGCACGGCGGTGAGCGGCGGCTCCCAATCCCACTCCTCGTGAACGACCTGTACGAGTTCCCCCTCCGCCATCCGGAGGGTGGTGCGCAGGCTTTCGTGGCGCCGGGCGGTGTGGACGAGGGCGGTGCGCAGCACATCCCGGTCGAGCGGACCGCGCACGGTCGCCGCGCCGGTGATGTGGTACGCCAGATTCGTGTCCGGGTGCAGATGACACAAGAACCACAACCGCTGCTGATTCGCCGT
>NZ_JABBWW010000086.1:0-1217 GCF_014161385.1 Microbispora sp. H10670
CGGCGGCCAGGCGCTGCCACAGCCCGATGCGGTAGCCGCCCGGCACCTGGGTGCCCTCGGTGATCGAGTCGCCCAGCGGCATCACCCGCACCCCGCCGTTGGACTCCGCGCTCGCGGCGCCCGCCCCGAGCACCGTACCGAGCACCGGCAGGGCGAGAGCCAGGAGGATCGCGGCCAACCGCCTCGTCCGCATGAGCCTGGTGGCGCCGGCCGTGGCGTCGACGCCGACGGTGGGCCAGAGCCGAACGCGAGGGATCTTCATCAGTACTCCCGAAGAATGTGATCTATTAGGAGAAATCTTCTGTTAACGCTCACACTGGCTGTCGTGGCCGCGGATGGTGCTTGGGGCTTGCGGGAATCGAGCACGGGTGCGAGGCGGGCGGCGCGTCGGCGCGCCGACCGGAGCCTCGGCGGCCCTCTGCGGCGGGGGATCACCCCACCTCCGTGCACGAAGGCGAGTCAAGGCTTGTTAACGCTCACACGTACGCTGCCGGGCCCGCCCTTCTCATAGGCGTCGATGTCGGTGGTGGTGCGGCGGAGCCAATACGACGGGGTCAGGTCCCGTCAAGCGAGCCGGATCCGCCCGCCCGGGCGCCGTGCCGCCGGGCGGGCCTCAACTGCTCCGATGGGCGGGCGGCGCACATGCCGAGGTGGGCGGGGTGCTGAAACATTCATCAAGCCGGCACCGTCCCGAAACGGATGACGAGGCGGCGGGAAAGCGCGGTGGCGGTGCGTGCCACGCGCCCGGCGCGTGCGGCTGCGGCAGGGAGACGGCTCCAGCCTCTCCGACGCAGTCTTGACACGTTTCGTGGAGATTTCCAGACTGACTTTCCGAAGCGGCCTCTTTCTGCCGGACCTGGTGGTGGACGGCGGAGGCCGCCGTTCGTGACGCCGATCGTCGTCCCCGCGGGGGCGCGTCCTCGCGTTTCCCTTTCAGTGATGCAGCAGTGGAGGCTCAGGCATGAGCGATTTCCCCCTATCCGCCGGTGGCGCCAGGCGACCGCTCAGCGGCCCACGCCGGGCGCTGGCCGCCGGGGCTCTCGGCGTACTCGGGGTGGTGACGGCCCTGTCGGCCACCCTCCCGGCCAATGCCGCGGCGAGCACCCTCGGGGCGGCCGCCGCGCAGAGCGGCCGCTACTTCGGCACCGCGATCGCGGCCGGCCACCTGAACGACTCGACCTACGTGGCCACCTGGGACCGGGAGTTCAACGGGGTCA
>NZ_JABBWW010000087.1:0-1109 GCF_014161385.1 Microbispora sp. H10670
TCGACGTCGGCGGTTCGGGCTCCACCCAGGCCGACGCCTACCGCCGCGTCGTCCAGGCCTGCACGGCCGTGCCGCGTTGCACCGGCATCACCGTGTGGGGCATCACCGACAAGTGGTCATGGCGGAGCGGCGACACCCCGCTGCTGTTCGACGGGAACTTCAACAAGAAGCAGGCCTACACCGCCGTCCTGGACGCGCTCAACGCGGCGACCCCCAACACGAGCCCGTCGCCCTCGTCGTCGCCCACCTCCACACCGACGAACTCTCCGCCCCCCGGCGGCACGAGCTCGCTCAGGGGTGTGGCGTCGGGCCGGTGCCTGGACGTCAACGGCGCCTCGCAGAGCAACGGCGCGACGGTGCTGATCTGGGACTGCAACGGCCAGAACAACCAGAAGTGGACCTCCACCAGCGCCACTGAGCTGCGCGTCTACGGCAACAAGTGCCTGGACGTGAACGGCGCGGGCACGGCGGACGGCACCGCGGTCATCATCTGGGACTGCAACGGCCAGAACAACCAGAAGTGGCGCCTGAACTCCGACGGCACGATCACCGCCGTCGGCGCGAACAAGTGCCTGGACGTGGCGGGCAGCGGCACCGCCAACGGCACCAAGGTGCAGATCTGGTCGTGCACCGGCGCCAACAACCAGAAGTGGACCCGCGTCTGACCCCGTCCCCGGTCTGACCCACCCTGGTCCCCCACCACCGGGCCCCACCCGGGGCCCGATCATCCAGGCGATCTCCTCCGGGAGGCGCCACGCCGAAGCCGGTCCGCGCGAGTCTCGCGCGGGCCGGCTTCCGGCTTTCCTGGGACGCCGGTGTCTCCTGTGCGTCATCGGTGACGTCGCCGGTCAGAGGGCCCATGCGAGGCACCGGCGAACACCTTTATGAAACCGGTTCAAACAGCGGGGTTGACACGTGTTGTGTTATCGCTAACATGCAGAACACCTCATCGAGAGCGGGGAACCGGCGGATGACGAAGGTCCGGCCTGGAGAGAGCCCGGCCGAGCGCCCGAGGGCGGCGGTCATGGAAGACGTCGCGGAGCTGGCGGGGGTGTCGGCGATGACGGTGTCGCGGGTGCTGAACGCTCCGGAGAAGGTGCGTCCGGAGA
>NZ_JABBWW010000088.1:0-1101 GCF_014161385.1 Microbispora sp. H10670
AGACTCTGGATGCCGCCCGATCCCGCCACGGCCTGATCCTCCGGCAGCAGGCGTACTGACGCACACCTTGAGACGATCACACAGCGCAATCAACAGAACCCGAAATGCGCAGGACGTGAATGCTTACCCTATGGCGTGTTCACCCATGTCATCAGTTCATGCCGCAGATCGGTGAGTGCTTCAACCACGCGCGCTCTGACCACATCCCATGCAGCGCCCCAATTCGGTGGTGCGTCGTGGACGCCGAGATCGCGCAGCTTTGCCGTCAGTCCCCCGCCCTCCGTGAGGCCGTGCTGTTCGGCGTTGCGGGCTTGGCGGACGGTTCGCAGTGTCTTGATAGCTCTGTCCACCGCCGGGCGCTGCACTGGGTCTAGGTGATGATGCAGGCAGTTGGTCAGTGCGTCGAGACTACCGCTGATCTCTTTCTTCTTGTCGGTTCCTGGCCGCAAGTGAGCCTCGTCTACCTTGATCCGGTCAATCAGGTCGGCTAGGTCGCTTATGCGCGCCTCAAACTCGGCCCGGGTGGCACATCCCAGGGACAGCGCGGCTGGCGTCGCCACCATACTGAGCGACAGCAGCGGCTTTTTCTTGTCGAAAGCCAGGCGCCAGACGGCATCCAGTACATCAAACGCTTCGGCTAGCTCCAACGGAGACGCAGACGGAAGGGGAGGGGGTTCGACTTCCACGATGCGTTGCCAGCAACGGTGCCCGCTGGCGTGACATAGTCCCGGATCAGTGATCTTATCACTTCCCATATCGCAAAGTGCTTGGGCCAGGGTCCGCCTGACAACTCCTCCCATAGCACGAGAACCAATGACATCCGGGTGCATGAGATGAGAACAGAGGTAACGCGAATCCGGCAGGGCACAGGATCGGCAGATCGGTGTAGATGTT
Organism: Microbispora sp. H10670; assembly: GCF_014161385.1. Taxonomy (NCBI): domain Bacteria; kingdom Bacillati; phylum Actinomycetota; class Actinomycetes; order Streptosporangiales; family Streptosporangiaceae; genus Microbispora; species Microbispora sp. H10670. The sequence goes on from NZ_JABBWW010000088.1 coordinate 895, forward strand.
GGTGCTGCCCGCCGGCCGCTGATGACATAGGTGGCTTCCTTCTCGCTAGCGGCGGTGCAATAGAGGTCGCGTCCGCTGCGCTGAACCGCGCCGAGTTTCGTGGAGGCCGGGTTAGCTGGCTGGGGTGAGGATAGCCGGGTCGGTTTGTGTTTGGTAGTGGGTCTCGAATTCGGCTGGTGGGAGGTCGTTGCAGGCGCTGTGGAGGCG
>NZ_JABBWW010000009.1:0-246926 GCF_014161385.1 Microbispora sp. H10670
CAGCGTGCACTGTTCAACAAGCGCTGCATGCGATCAGGAGCCGCATCCCCGGCCGCCTCCGCCAGCTGCCAGCCGTTCTTGCGCTCGATCGGAGCCAGCAGCCCCAGCAGGTACGCCCGCGCCTGCCCGCGCGGTTCCACCCGCCCGAACCGTCCCGCCACCCGCGCGAACAACACATCCAGCCCGGCCACCCACTCCTGAAGGTCGCCCGCGGTCAGCTCATCCGACATGATCTAGAACTATAGATCACAAAACCTGGCTGTAGTACTAGGGTCGGGACGTGACGGCGCTCGTACTGCTCGACGTCGACGGAGTGCTCAATCCCATGCGGCGCTCCTCTCCGCGCTTCCGCCGCTTCGTGTGCGTGCTGGAGAGCGAGACGTGCCGCCTGCTCCTCGACCCCCGGCACGGAGCGAAGCTGAGAGCACTCGAACGCACGGCAGGCGGGTCACGGATGTGACGACGCGGGAGATACGAGCTGGCCAGGGGGTGGACTCTCAGGGAATTCCCCGGATCCATGGGTAATGTCGCAGGCCATGACATGGCAGCGGAGGATCAACGGCGCACTCGTCAAGTTCACCGGAGTCCAGCTCACCCGTGCCCGGCCCGCCGCGACGTCGTCCCCTGAGGAGCGGGCCCCCGCCCCCGCGCCGGACGAGCTGGTGCGCCCGCCGGCCGACCCGCGGGCGGATCGGCTGCTGGTGGCGCCGGTGTTCGTCATGTCGCCCGTACGGTCGGGCTCCACCCTGCTGCGATCGATGCTGAACGCCCACCCCGAGCTGCACGCCCCGCACGAGCTGCACGTCAGGAGGCTGACGGTGGGGTTCGGCACGACGCTCTCCCGCAAGGCCATGGAGGCCCTCGGCCACAACCAGGCCGACCTGGAGCACATGCTGTGGGACCGGGTGCTCCACCGGGAACTGGTACGCAGCGGCAAGCGGACGATCGTGGACAAGACCCCCGCCAACGCCTTCGCCCACGCCCGGATCGCCGCCTGCTGGCCCGACGCCCGGTACATCTTCCTGCTGCGTCACCCCGCGTCCATCGCGGCCTCCTGGTACGAGGCCGACCCGGTCAAGCGCACCCGTGAGGAGGCCGCGTCCGACGCGCTGCGCTACATGAAGGCGGTGCAGCGGGCCAGGAAGGCGCTCACCGGCCTGACCGTGCGGTACGAGGACCTCACCGCCGAGCCGGAGAAGACGACCCGCGCGATCTGCGACTTCCTCGGCATCCCCTGGGAGCCCGGCATGCTCGCGTACGGCGAGCAGAAGGTCGTGCAGAAGGGCCTCGGCGACTGGAGCGACAAGATCCGGTCGGGCCGGGTCCAGCCGGGACGCGACCTGCCGGGCCCGGACGAGATACCCGACCTGCTGAAACCCATCTGCCGGAGCTGGGGCTACCTGCCGAAGGAGAACGAGCGGTGAAGATCCGCTACATGCTGCTGCACGCCTACGGCATGGGCGGCACGATCCGCACCGTGGTCAACCAGGCGAACGCGATGGCCGCGCTCGGCCACGAGGTGGAGATCGTGAGCGTGGTGCGGCGCCGGGACGAGCCGCAGTTCCGCCTGAACCCGGCCGTCACCCTCCGCACACTGGTGGACCAGCGCGCGGGCGTGCGGACCGACTCCCTCGGCCGCCGCGTCTGGCGGCGGCTGCGCGGCAAGATCGTGCCGTTCGGCGAGTACGCCGCCGCCTACTTCACCGAACGCGTGGAGAAGGCCGCCATCGACTACGTCGCGTCGGTCGAGGACGGCGTCCTCGTCACCACCCGCCCGGCGCTGAACCTCATCTCCGCGCGCCGCGCCGGCCCCGGCGTCGTACGGGTGGCGCAGGAGCACATGAACCTCGGCAGCTATCCCGAGACGCTGCGCGCGGAGATCGCGCGATACTACGGCGCGTTCGACGCGATCGCGGTGCTGACGGACAGCGACCGGCGCGACTACGAGGCGATGCTGCCCGGCACGAGGATCGTGCGGATCCCCAACGCGGTCCACTCGGTGAACCAGACGCCGTCCCGGCAGGACCACCCGGTGATCGTCGCCGCCGGCCGCCTGGTCAAGCAGAAGGGCTTCGACCTGCTGCTCCCGGCGTTCGCCCAGGTGGCCAGGGAGCATCCGGAGTGGCGGCTGCGGATCTTCGGCACCGGCCCGAAGAAGGCGGCGCTCCGCGCGCTGATCGGCGAGCACGGGCTGTCCGCCCACGTGACGTTGATGGGCCGGACCAACCGCCTCGACGACGAGCTCGCCAGGTCCTCCGTCTACGTGCTGAGCAGCCGTTTCGAAGGACTGCCGATGGTCATGATCGAGGCGATGACCCACGCCCTGCCGATCGTCGCCTTCGACTGCCCGACAGGCCCCCGCGACGTGCTGACCGACGGCGAGAACGGCCTCCTCGTGCCGGCCGCGGACGTGGACGCCCTCGCCGCGGCGCTCAACCGGCTGATCGCCGACCGTGACCTGCGCCTGCGCATGGGCTCCGCCGCCGCGGCCACCGCCCGGGAGTACGCCCCGGAGAACGTCATGCCGCTGTGGGACGACCTGTTCACCGAACTCCTCCACACCAGGACGGGCAGCGACGCGCACGCGCGGCGATGACCCGGCTCACGGACGGACGGCGCCGGTCAGCCGGTCTCCCAGGGAGCTGCGGCGGTACAGGACCTTCCGCCCGTCGCGGGCCCGGGTGACCAGGCCCGTGGCGTACAGCACACGCAGGTGCTGGGACACGGCGCTCGGCGTGACCCCGAGGCGGCGGGCGATCTCGACGGTGGGCAGCGGCTCGCCGAGCAGGCCGAGCAGCCGCGCCCTGGGCGCGCCGAGGAGCGACACGAGAGCCGCGCCGGCGGGGACGGGCTCCGGCGCCCAGAGCGTCGCGAGGCCACGGCTGGGATAGACCAGCGAGGGAGGCTCCTCCGGGATGACCGGGGGCGCGGGCTTGTGCGCGAACACGGAAGGGACGAGCAGCAGCCCACGGCCGGCCGCCGCGACGCGGAAGCCACCGATCACTCTGTCGATGTGCAGCACCCCGTCCTCCCATCGCAGGTTGGGGTGCATGCCCGCGAACAGCAGGCGGGCGCCGCCCACGGCCAGCTGCCGCGCCCGGTAGGTCATGTCGGCCTCCAGCACCAGCCGCGCCCGTGGCCACAGCGGCTTCACCGCGATCTCCCAGTATCGGCGCAGGACTTCACAGACGGCGTCCCTGAGACGGGCGACCGGCGCGTCGTCGCCGCCGGCGGCGTCGCGCAGCGGCCCGGGCAGCGGATCCGGCGCGTGCGCGGCGAGCAGGTCACGGCGGACCAGATCGGGAGAGGTCCGGCCCACGACCGCCAGTTCCTCCTCGAAGTCCGGGTCGAAGGTCGCGGGCCTCGGCGTCAGGAAGCCGGGAAGGGTGTGCCTCTTCGCCACCAGCGACATCAGCAGGCCCGTGTCGAGCCCGCCGATCCTGCCGAGAACCGACCCGCGCCACGGGAGATGCATCGGAGACAGGCCCGGATCGCGGAGCACCCGCAGGCTGAGCACCGTCTCGGTGAGAGGCGAGAGGGCGAACCTGGTGTCCGCGAGGTCCTCCACGCCGAGCACGAAACTGATCATTAAGTCATACGCTACATCGATTGGCGGGGGAAGACCCTCGGCGTGGACTTCGGTCCATGACCTCCACACCCTCTGAACCACCTGCGGCCGTCGCCGTGAGCGGCGCGACCGGGCGACGGCGGGGCAGGCCGGTGGCCGGGGCATGAGCCGCCGGATTCTCGTCGTCCTTACCGTGACCTGCGCGGTGGCCGTGGGCAACGTCTACTTCCCTCAGGCGATCGGGCCGCTGGTCGCCGCCGGGCTGCGCCTGCCCCCCGACGCGGGCGCCCTGGTGGTGACCGCCACCCAGGCCGGCTACACGGCCGGGATAGTCCTGCTCGTGCCGCTCGGCGACCGTGTGCCGCACCGCCCCTTCCTCGTCTCCCTGCTCGCGCTGACCGGCCTCGGCCTGCTCGCCGCGGGCTGCGCGCCGGCCCTGCCGCCCCTCGTCGCCGCGAGCGCTCTGGTCGGCCTCACCACCGTGGCCGCGCCGGTCGTCGCCCCGCTGGCGGCCGGTCTGGCCGCCGCCGGCCGCCGGGGAGCGGTGATCGGCACCCTGCTGAGCGGATCGACCGGCGGCATGCTGCTGGCCCGCACCTTCAGCGGGGGCCTCGGCGAATGGCTGGGCTGGCGGGCGCCGTACCTGGTCGCCGCGGCCCTTGCGCTGTTCCTCGCGGTGGCGCTGGCCGTCACGGTGCCGGTCACGGCCGCGTCCTCCCGCCAGCCGTACCCCGCGCTCCTGGCCGAACCGCTGCGCTTGCTCCATGCCGAGCCGGAGCTGCGCCGCTCCTGCGTCTACCAGGCGGCCGTCTTCGCGGGCTTCTCGGCCGTCTGGACCTGCCTGGCGCTCCTGCTCACCGGCCCGGCGTACGGCCTGGACGCCCGGGCCGTCGGGATGCTCGCCCTGGTCGGCGTGGCGACCATGCTGTGCACCCCCGTCGCCGGCCGCCTGGTGGACCGCGTGGGACCGGACCCGGTGAATCTCGTCTGCATGCTCGGGGTGCTCATGTCGGCGGCGGTCCTCGCCGCCGGGTCGCTCGGCGGCGTGCCCGGACTGGCCGCGGTGACTCTCGGCACGCTGCTGCTCGACGTCGCCATGCAGTGCGGCATGGTCGCCAACCAGGCCCGGGTCTACGCCCTGCGTCCCGACGCCCGCGGCAGGCTCAACACCGCCTACATGACCTGCGCCTATCTCGGCGGCAGCGCGGGATCCTGGCTCGGCGTACGCGTCTGGGACGCGGCCGGCTGGCCGGGCGTCTGCGCGCTCGTCGCGCTCCTCGGCGCGCTCGCCCTGGCCCGCCATCTCCTGGCCCTCGCCCATCGGCGATAACCGGTTGCCCACGTCGGCCGGGACTGACGAGACTCGGCGAGATGGAAGTTCCCTACCGGCAGATCCGGGCCGCCTACACCGAGGAGGCCGTCACCGTCTACCAGGCGCACGACCCCGCCGTCGCCGACCGGGCGGTCGCCGCGCAGCGGTTCGTGCCTCCGTTCAAGCGCGAACGGATGACCTGGGTCAAGCCTTCGTTCCACTGGATGATGTATCGCAGCGGCTGGGCGGCGAAACCGGGTCAGACCCGCGTGCTCGCCATACAGGTCAGCCGGGACGGGTTCGAGTGGGCGCTCGCCCATTCATGTCCCAGCCATCCCGGTCCCGGCGAGGACCAGAGGACGTGGGCCACCCGCCTTCGCGAGAGTCCCGTCCGGATCCAATGGGATCCCGAGCGCGACGCGCGGCTGCACCCGCTGCCGTACCGGTCGATCCAGATCGGCCTGTCCGGGGAGGCCGTGGACCGCTACGTCGACGAGTGGATCGTCTCCATCGCCGACATCACCGCCGCCCTCGGCGCGATCCGCGCCGGTGCGGTCGCGCCGCCCGCCGAACGGCCCTATCCGCTGCCGTCCAGGCTCGCCGGCGTCATCGGCGCCTCGCCGGACGCCGACGACAGAGCCGGCCGTCGCTGATCACTCGTACGGGCGGCCGGCCCGGCGGCTTCCGCGTCAGGTCAGCCGGCCGACGTGGGCGAGGGCCTGCTTGAGCAGCACGCCCTGGCCGCCGGTCATCTCCTGCTGCACGATCGGGGAGGCCGCCTCCTCGGGCGTGAACCATTCCAGGTCGAGCGCGTCCTGCCGGGGCCGGCAGTCGCCGCGCACCGGGACGATGTAGGCCAGCGAGACCGCGTGCTGGCGCGGGTCGTGGAACGGCGTGACCCCGGGCGTGGGGAAGTACTCGGCCACCGTGAACGGCGCCGGGGAGACCGGCACGCTCGGCAGCGCCACCGGCCCGAGGTCCTTCTCCAGGTGACGCAGGAGCGCGTCGCGGATGCGCTCGTGGTAGTACACCCGGCCGGTAACCAGCGCCCGGCTCACGGTTCCGTCGGGGCCGATCCGCAGCAGCAGGCCGACACGGGTCACGGTGCCCGTGTCGTCCACACGCACGGGCACGGCGTCCACGTACAGGATCGGCATGCGGCCCCGCACCGACTCGATGTCCTCGGGGGCGAGCCAGCCTGGCGTCGTTTCGGTCATTTCGGTCACGGAACGATCGTACTTGCCCAGGCGAGGGGTGGTTCCCCACATCGGCGACCTCGTGGCCGCGCGCCGCGAACCGATCTTGTCGGTGCCCGCTTCTAGGGTGCCGATCATGACGAACCCCTGGGACGCGGTCCGTGCCGGAATAGCCGCCGGCGACGCCTCCGCCGTCGCGGCCGCCGTGCTGGACCTCGACGACGACGCGCGCCGCGAGGTGGCGCGGGAACTGCCCGGACATCTTCCCGCCGCCCGCGAGGCCGGGGTGCGCGAGGAGAGGAAACGGGAGCAGGCGCGTCAGGCTCTGTGGGAGGAGCTGTACGAGCGGGCGGCGCGGACGGGCCGATCGGTCTACGACTTCGCCGAGGCCGACGCCATGGACGAACCACAGGTGGGGAACCGCTGGATCGAGCCCATGCGGGTCGCCGGCGCCGCGGTTCTCCCCGGCGCCGCGGCCGTCGCCACCTGGCTGAACAGGCGCGACTTCGACCGCGGGTGGGAGCCCGCGGACACCGACGACGTCCCGCTGATCGCCGCGGTCGTGGCGGCCAGGCCGCTGGAATGGCGCAGGGATCTCGCCGTACGGCTGGCGCGGCGGTTGCGCGGCACCCGCCCGCGGCCCGACCGGCGGGTACGGCTGGCCCTGCGGCTGCTGCGCGAGAGCGGAGCCGAGCCCCCCGAGCACGATCCCCTCACCCTCGCCTGGGTCGCGGCGACCCCCTCGGGCGATCTGCCGGCGGATCCGCTGCTGGACGCGATGCTGCCGAGGCTGTTCGGGGCCGAGGGCGTGGGCAGGCTGCTCCGTGCCCACCGGAACTGGCCCACCGCGCTGGCCGCCATGGCCCGCGACGGCCGGATCAAGCGCGACGCCCTGCTCGACGGGTGCCGCGGCCGGTTCCTGCGCGGCGGCCAAGCCGCCGACCAGCGCTTCTTCGTCCTCCTGCACGACCGGCTCGACCCCTCGCCCGAGGAGATCGCGCCGTACGTGCGTGACTATCTGGCGTTGCTCCCGGCCGCCGCGGCCAACGTGGCCGACCTCGCGCTCCGGCAGATCCGCCGCCTGGGGCCGATCCCGCCCGAGCAGGCGGGTGAGGCCGTCGAAGCGCTGCTGTTCCGTGCCGAGGGCAGCCTGGTGCGGGCCGGGCTGATCTGGCTCGACCGGTTGCTGAAGGACCCCGCCGGAGACGTCGACGCCTACGCCCCCGCGCTGGCCATGGCACTGGCCGCCGCACTGGGCACCGCGTCGGGTGACGCCCGGGAGCGGGCCGTGAAGCTGGCGACCAAGCATGCGGAGCGGTTCACCCCGGTGGGCGCCGAGATGATCAGGGACGCGGTCGCGGCGTTGCCCGCCCACCAGGGAGCGCGGCTGGCGGCGGTCTTCGGCGGCGAGGTCGCGCCGGAGCCGGAGCCCGCTCGGTTCGTCCCCGTGCCGCTCCCCTCGGTCCCGGAACCCGCGCGCATGCCGCCCGCCCCCGGGACGCCGGAGGAACTGGCCCGGATCACGCTGTCGGAGTACGACTGGCTCGCCAACGAGAGATGGCTGGACGGCTTCGTACGGCTGGCGGCCCGGCACCGGACCGACGCCGAGCGGGACCGGCTGCTCGCCGCGCTGGCTCCGCTCGCCCGTCACTGGAGTCGCAGCCACCCGTGGACACCCTGGTGGGACACCGCCGACTGGGCCGCGGCGATGGCGAAGGAGCTGACCGAACCGGGTGCGTGGCGCCGGGCGCACCCGCAGGGCACGGAGACCGTCGCGGAGCGGCTCCCGGACATGAAGCACGGCGCGGGCGCGAGGGTGTGGACGCTCATGCGGTACGCCGAGGTCTACCAGGCCCAACTCGAAGGCCGCCTGCCGTCGTACCTGCTCGGCACGCCCACCCGCGCGAACGGGCTCCTCGATCCGGAAGCGCTGGTGGAGCGGATCGAGGGCCACGAGCGCGACGGCGTGGAGGCGCTGCCGCTGGACCTGCGGCAGGCTCTGCTCCGGGTCGGCCGTACCGTCTCCGGCGAGGTCGCCGCGCGTGCCGCGGCTCTGACGAGCCCGGCAGGGCGGACGGTCGCCCGGTGGCTCACCGACCGCCCCGCCGAACCGGAGGTGATCCTGCGCTGGGGCACCCACCAGGGCGACGTCCGCGTCTTCTCGGAGTTCGTGTGCGGACCGGAGTACCAAGAGGTGCTGGGCGATCTGCTCACTCCCCGGTTCCACGACGAGGCGTGCGAACGGCTGCTCGCGGTGCTCGCCGGGCACCGCGAACTGGCCGCCGCCCGGTAGGCCTGGACACTGCACTCGTTCTGGCCCCTCAACAAGCCCACGCTCGCCGACCTCGAACTGCTGGTCACGGCCGACGGCCCCGCCGGGCAGGGCGTCGCGCTGATCATGGCGCACTACCTGCTCGCGGGCCCGGCCGGCGGAGCCGTAGGGCCGCTGCTGCGCCTGGCCGCCACCGGCGGCCTGCCCGGCGAGGAACTCGGCAGGCAGGCCGCCGTCCTGCTGGCACGCGGGCCCGACAGTCTCAGCGGGCTCGTGGAGGCGCTCCGGGCGGCGGCCGAGCGTGGGGCGCACCGGGAGGTGTGGGAGATCCTGCGGGGCCTGCTGCCCGGCTACCTGCCGGGCCCCGGCGGGCGGGCCACCTCCGTGCACACCCGGCTGATGGGGTTCGCCGCCGACGTCGCCGAATGGGCGGACGCCCGGGGCGATCTCCCCGTCATCGCCGAACTGGCCGGTCGGCGCCGGGTGAGCGAACTCGTCCGTCAGGCGCGCCGGCTGCACGAACAGCTTTCCGGTGGCGACAACGCCTCTGCCTTTACGTTGTAGATTCAGCCGGGCCGGTACGGGCCGTGATCCGCTTCGTGCGGGGGACCGAGCGGGCGAGTGCGGGGTGCGGCTCACGCCGCTCCAGCCAGTGGGTGGCCGACAGGGTCGCACGTTCGATCATGTCGGCCGTGGCGCGGAAGTCGACGGGCAGCACCTCGACCGGACAGAGCGGCGGCAGCACGTGGAGGCGGGTCCGCCGCCTGTTCTGCCTGATCGAGGCGCTGACGCGCTGCTCGCTGAGCAGGTTGTATCCGTGCAGGGCCATGGCGATCGCCGTCGACGGCGCGTCCGGCAGGTGAATCCGGGCGCCAGCAGGTACGCCTCGTCGGCGCCCGCGTCCACCGCGTAGTCGAGGGTGGTCAGGTCCGCGACGCCTCCGTCCATGAGGATCCGATCGCCGATCGTCACGGTGGGATACAGGGCCGGGATCGCGGTGCTGGCCAGCAGAGCCGGCAGCGCGGGCCCGTGCGACAGCACCACCGGCCGCCCCGTCCGGACGTCCGCGGTGAGCACCGAAAGCGGCGTCCGCGTCTCCTCCAGGGCGCGGATCGGCAGAACGCGTTCGAGGAACCGCCGCAGGGCCGAGTTGTCGAACAGGTAGTTGCGACGGCCCAGCACGGCCGCGGCCAGCGTGGCCGGATTGAGCGGGAAGGTGTAGTTGAGCACGCCCAGCGCCTGCAGAGCTCCCCGCAAGGGGTGGAAGGGCAGGTTGCCCGCCAGCGTGCGGAGCACGTCGGGCCCGCTGACCGGGTAGACGTCGTGGCCGCTCACCGACAGCCACAGCCGGGCAAGCTCCTCCACTCCTTCGGCATCCGGGCGGGAGGCGTAGTAGGCGCCGTTGAGCGCCCCGATCGAGGCGCCGACCACCATGTCGGCGTGGATGCCATGAGCGGTGAGCGCGCGGAGCATGCCGACCTGCGCGGCCCCCAGGCTGCCGCCGCCCCACAGGATGAACGCCGTCGTCATCGGCCGCTTCCCCACACTCCCCCGGCCCGGTCTCCCTTCCTACCCGTACGCCCTCGTTTCACCCGCTATAGGCGGAGACCCCGGACCACCGCGAATCCCTCCACCCGGGCGCTATCCGCGGAACCCGCACGGCATGAAAGTGGAACGAGGCATTTCGAGCAGTTCCAGCGAAACCTCGAGTACGCCCGGCAACTCGTCGGCGGCGGCCGCAATCTGGAGCGGCTCGCGGTCGGCTCCTTCGACGTCACCGACCTCTACCGCGCCGCCTGGTCCCAGGCCGTGGCGGCCCTTGACCACTGGGTCACGCGCGAGATCATGGATCGGGCGTTGGCCCTCGCGCTCAGAGCGTCTACACCAGCCCCGCGAAGTCCGTCCTGGCCGTCAACTTCGGGTCCGTACGCCATCACGGCGCATCGCGTGAACGCATGGCACGGCTCGCCGGGAAGCTCAGCGTCCTTCCGGGGTCGGCCCGTCTCCGCGACCAGCTCGAATCCGCCGACTACGAGAAATACCCGTCGTTGCAGCCGCGCGCCCTCGCGCGCCCGGAGGCGCGGGAGATCATCATCGCGACCCTGAACGAGTTCCTGGCCGGCGGAATCTCCTCTGACGCCGCCGGCTGACGAGCCCCGGCTTCTCGCCACCACATGGCAAGCTGTTCGCACGCCCAGCCACAGACGTGACCAAGGGAGCGGCCTTGCGGCCATATCAGGGCTTGGTGCCCGCCCTGCCCCCGCCGTACACCATGCGCCAAGCCGGCCCTGACGACGCCGGCACCGTCCTGGCCCTGCTCAACGCCTCCGCCGCCTGGATATACGAGCGTGATCAGGGCGACGGCTGGCCCAAGGCCGGGTTCGGCCTGGACCGCGTCACCCCCGGCATCACCAGTGGCGCGATCCGGCTGGTCGAGCACTCCGGCCGCTGGCCGCAGGCCACCTTGGCCGTCGACCAGTGCCCCGACCCCGAGTTCGGCGCGGCCGGCCTCGACCCCGTCGAGGACAAGGCCCTGATCCTGCACAGGCTCGCCGTCGTACGCCCCCACCCGCACCAGCCGCCCGGCTGGGACGTCCCCACTCCGCCGTCGGGCACCCTGGGCCGGCTCCTGATCGAGTGGACGGTCCAGCACGCCCGCCGTCAGGGCTTCCCGTGGGTGTGGCTCAACGTCGCCCGCGAGGCGATCCCGCTGCAGGCGTACTACGCCCGGTGCGGGTTCGAACACATCACGACCGTCGCACTGCCCGGCCGCCGGTCCGGCTCACTGTGGCGCCGCCCCACCACAGCCCACTGACCCGCGCGGATTGCCGGGACCTGGACGCCACCGTGGCAGCCGGGTGGATGGCGGCCAAGGCGTAATCAGCGGACGGGGAGGCCGGTGACGGCGCGGCCGATGATGAGACGCTGGATCTCGGAGGTGCCCTCGAAGATGGTGTAGATCTTGGCGTCGCGGTGGAAGCGCTCGACCGGGTGCTCGCGGGTGTAGCCGGCGCCGCCGAGGATCTGGATCGCCTGCTCGGTCACCCAGACGGCGGTCTCGCTCGCGACCAGCTTGCTCATCGATCCTTCGGCCTGCTCGAACGGCCGGCCCTGGCGGGCCATCCAGGCGGCCCGCCAGGTCATCAGCCGGGCGACGTCCACTCGGGTGGCCATGTCCGCGAGCAGGAACGCGACGGCCTGGTTCTCGCCGATCTTGCGGCCGAACTGCTCGCGCTCCCCCGCGTAGTCGCGGGCGTACTCGAAGGCGGCGCGGGCGATGCCGACGGCCATCGCGGCGACCGTGGGGCGGGTGGTCTCGAAGGTGCGCATCGCGGCCTGCCCACCGGCCCGCGCGCCGGCGCGTACCCGGGCCAGCCTCTCGTCCAGTTTCTCCTTGCCGCCGAGCAGGCACCGGCCGGGCACCCGTACGTCGTCCAGGATCACCTCGGCCGTGTGCGAGGCGCGGATGCCGTGCTTCCTGAACTTCTGGCCCTGCGACAGGCCCGGAGCGCCGGGCGGGACCACGAAGGACGCCTGACCCCGCGTGCCCAGCGACGGGTCGACCGAGGCCACGACGACGTGGACGGAGGCGATGCCGCCGTTGGTCGCCCAGGTCTTCACGCCGTTCAGGACCCACTCGTCCGTCGCCTCGTCGTAGACGGCCCGCGTCCTGATCGCGCCGACGTCGCTGCCCGCGTCCGGCTCTGAGGAGCAGAACGCGCCGAGCCTGACGTCGTCGGGGGTGCCGAACATCTCGGGCAGCCACTCCCCCATCTGCTCGGGGGTCCCGTTGGAGGCGAGGGCGGCGGCGGCCAGGCCGGTGCCGACGATCGACAGGCCGATCCCGGCGTCACCCCAGAACAGCTCCTCGAACGCCACCGGCAGGCCGAGCCCCGACTCCTCGAACCACTGCTGGGCGAAGAAGTCCAGCGAGTACAGCCCGATCTTGGCGGCCTCCTGGATCACCGGCCAGGGTGTCTCCTCACGCTCGTCCCATTCCGCGCCGGCGGGTCGGATGACGTCCCGGGCGAACTCGTGGACCCAGTCGCGCACCTCGCGGACGTCGTCGCTCAACTCGGGGCAGAAGGTCATCGGGGGCCTCTCCTCTCCACAGTGTTACCAACGGTAACACTCCAAGGGGGCGCCACTCAGCGCAGGCGGGACGCGTACTGCGGGACCGTCTCCATCGGCGGCCGCTCGGCCACCGCGACGTCCCGGGTGACCGCGCGGTGCCCGGCGTGGCCGCGCTCGAACTGCACCAGCCGGGACGACGGCTCGTGCAGCGGAATGATCCGGTCCTGGCGTTCCAGACGGGCCCACGCGGTGTGCATGATCTGCCCGGCCATCCGGCCGAGCGCCTCCGTCGACTGGTGCGAGTGGATCCGGCGGCCCAGGTCGACCTGGGCGAGGGCGTCGAGCCCCACCTGGTCGAGCAGGTCGATGAGGAGCCCCAGTTCCACGCCGTACCCGGTGACGAACGGCACCCGCTCCAGGACCGCGCGGCGGCCGGCGTACTCGCCCGCGAGCGGCTGCACGAACCCCGCGAGCAGCGGCCAGTGCAGGTTGAGCAGCGGCCGGGCGACCAGCTCGGTGACCCTGCCTCCCGCGTTCGGCTCGGCCGCCCCGAGGAGCGGCCGGTCGTAGCACGCCTTCACGTACGCGACCGAGGGGTCGGCCAGCAGCGGCCCCAGCAGGCCGGTCACGAACGAGGTGCGGAACTCGCGCAGGTCCGCGTCGACGAACACCACCAGGTCACCGGTGGTCACCGCGAGGGACTTCCACAGCACCTCGCCCTTGCCGTCGTAGCGCGGGTCGTGCAGCTCGGGAAGGATCTCGTCCTGCGCGAAGACCTTCGCGCCGGCGCGTAACGCCCGCACCGCCGTGTCGTCCGCCGACCGGGAGTCGATCACGACCAGCTCGTCCACCAGGGGGACGGCCTCCACCAGCTCGCGGCGGACGGCGGCGACGATCTCCCCGACCGTCTCCGCCTCGTTCCTGGCGGGCAGCACCACCGAGATCCTGCTGTCCCCCTTGGCGGACAGCAGGGCGCGGACCGGCCAGTCCGCCGCCGACGAGGTACGCCGGGCCAGCCAGGCCTCCACCTCAGGCAGCACGCGCTCTCCCCCCGTCCGCCGCATCCGACAAGGCTCACCTTATGCGGCGGCCGGACGACGCGATCAGGACGAGTCCTCCTCCCAGCGCGAGCACCCCCGCCACGCCGTACATGAGGACGGCGAAGCCGTACGGCGCGGCGGCCGAGGCGGCGACCGGGCCGAGGCTCGCCCCGGTGAACAGGAAGAACGTGAACAGGGAGACGGCGGTGGCCCGCGCGGGGCCGGCCAGCAGGCCCACGGTCTCGATGACGGCGGGGGCGGTGACGCCGATCGCGAAGGCGAAGGCGGCCAGCAGCACCGCCAGCGCCGCGACGCCGGGGGCGGTGAGGCCGACCACCAGTGCGATCACCGCGGCGGCGCCGAGCATCACCGCCGCCCGGCGGGCCGGGGAGAACCGCGTGAGGTACGGCGTCGCGAACGGGATCGCGGCGATCGCCGGCAGCGCCGTGGCCCGCAACGTCAGCAGCGCGGAGGGGTCGCCGGCGATGCCCGCGGGGCCCTCCAGCTGCAGCGCGGTGTAGAGGGCGACGAACGCGCCGAGCACCGTCAGCGTGGCGGCGTACATCAGCACCAGGCGCGGGTCGCGCAGCAGGACCGGCACGGCGGCGTAGGGGTTGCCGCCCGCTCCACTGGCGGTGTCGGGCAGCATCACCCGCCGCAGCACCACGGTCATGACGGCGAACGCGGCGCCGCCGAGCAGGAACACCGGCCGCCATCCGAGCAGGTCGGCGAGGGCCTTGCCGGCGAGCTGGGCCACCACGGCCGAGGCGAACAGCGCGCTGACCACGGAGGTCATCGTCACGGCCCGGCGGCGGGGCTCGACGCGCTCGGCGATGTACGCGAACGTGGTGGGGGCGAAGACGGCGGTGGTGACTCCCTCGGCCACCCGCAGGGCGAGCGCCGCCCCGGGTCCGGGGCTCAACGCGACCGATGCGGTGGTCACGGCCGTGGCCGCCATGCCCCAGGTCATCACGCGGCGCCTGCCGTACAGGTCGGACAGCGGGCCGAACAGCAGGAAGCCGCCCGCGTAGCCGAGGCCGAACGCGCTCACGAGCCAGGTCAGGACCGCGGCGGGGGCACCCCACTCGGCCGACATCCGGGCCAGCAGGGGGATCACGACGTAGAGGTGCCCGGTGGCGAGGAGCCCGGCCGGCACGAACGCGGCCACGGTGCGTCGCGGCGGCGCGTAGGCCGTGGCGGCGGCAGCGGGTGGGCGGAGGGCGGACGTCGATGTGCTCATGGCTGGGGACGGTAGCCAACCAACCAGTTGGATGTCAACCAACTAGTTGGTGGCTGGCTCGGTATGCTGGGCGCGTCAGCTCTCGGACACCCTCGGCTCCTGAAACACCGTCCATCGCGCTCATGAACACGGAGGAAGGCCGAATGCCGCCCCGAAAAGACGTCAAGGACCCCACCGCCGCCACCAAGGCCGCCCTGCTGGAGGCCGCGCGCGCGGAGTTCGCGGCGTACGGCGTGGCGGGCGCCCGGGTGGACCGCATCGCCGACCGGGCGGGGGTCAACAAGGAGCGGATCTACGGTCACTTCGGCAGCAAGGAGAAGCTGTTCGACACCGTCGTAGCGGCGGCGCTGGACGAGATGACCGAGGCCGTCGCGATGCCCGGCGACGACCCCGCCGACTACGTGAGCAGGCTGTTCGACTACTACGCCGCCCACCCCGACGTCGTACGGCTGATGATGTGGGAGGCGCTGCACTACCGGAGCGAGGACGCCCTGCTCCCGGGCCAGGAGCGCCGGGTGGACAAGTGCCGGTCGAAGACCGTCTCACTGGCCGCGGGTCTCGGCCGGGAGCCCGACGCGGCGATGGCCCGCACGCTGTTCACGCTCATCGGCATGGCCATGTGGCCGAGCGCCATGCCGCAGCTCGCGAGGATCACGGCCGGCGAGGACGCGACGACCCCCGAGGGCCGCGAGGCGCTGCGCGGGCACCTCATGGCGTTCGTCCGCGCCGCCGTCCGGGACTGACGGCAGTCGACCCAGGGGAATCCCGCTACCGCTCCGGCGCGACATGCCTGCCGACGAGTTCCAGCAACGACCCGTGCGTCTCCCGACCCACGCCACGGCGGCTCAGGCCTGGGTGGCGTGGCGTTCGAGGAAGGCGTACACGTCGGCCTCGTCGACACCGGGGAACGAGCCCGGCGGCAGCGCGGCCAGCACGTGGGAGTTGGCGCGGGCCGAGGGCCAGGCGTAGCCCTCCCAGCGCTGCGACAGCTCGGCGGGCGGGCGGCGGCAGCACTCGCCGGTCGGGCAGTTCGACCTGGTGCGGTGGGTGGTCTCCCGGCCGCGGAACCACCGCGACTCCCGGTACGGCACGCCGAGCGTGATGGCGAAGTCCTTCTCCTGCGACGGGTCCACGTGGGCGACGCAGAAGTACGTGCCGGTGGGCGAGTCGGAGTACTGGTAGTACAGCGAGAACCGGTCGGGCGAGTGGAACACCTGGCGGCCCGACCACTGCCGGCACAGCCGCTGGCCCTCGATCGCCCCCTGCTCGTCGGCGGGGAAGACGATGCCGTCGTTCTCGTACGCCTTGTAGATGATCCCTCCGGCGTCGTTGCGCACGAAGTGGCAGACGAGGTCGAGATGGCGGGTGGCGAGGTTGGTGAACCGGTGGGCGGCCATCTCGTAGGACACCGCGAAGACGTCGCGCAGGTCCTCGACCGACAGGGCGCGGTCCTGCCTCGCCTCCCGCAGGTACGGCACGGCCGCGGCCTCGGGGACGAGGACGGCGGCGGCGAAGTAGTTGGCCTCCACCCGCTGGCGCAGGAAGTCGGCGAAGTCGCGCGGCCGGTGATGCTGGAGCGCGATGTGCCCGAGCGCCTGCAGCAGCACGGTCCGGGGCGTGTGCATGCCGAGCTGCTGGCGCTTGACGTAGATACGGCGGTTGCGCAGGTCGGTCACCGAACGGGCCGACCTCGGCAGATCGGGCGCGGACCGCACGGCGAACCCGAAGTGGGACACCAGCGCCTGGACGGTGCTCTCCGACAACGCGCCGGTGCGGTAGCCCACTGCCGTCAGCGCGTCGGCGGCGGCCTTCTCGATCTCCTCGAAGTAGTTGCCCAGCTCCCGCTGCGTCCGCCGTAGCTCGGCGTTGGCGGCCCGCGCCTCCTCCGGCGTCGCCGTGCCCTTGGCCTCCCTGGCGCGCAGCTCCTCGTACAGGCCGAGGATGTGCTCCAGCACGTCGTTGGGCACCCGCGCGGAGACCTTGAGCCGGCTCAGCCCGAGGCTCGCGTACAGCGGGTCGCGCTGGGCCTCCTCCAGGGCGATCTCCAGCTGCGCCCGCCGGTTCGGCGCCTGCCTGCGCAGCAGTTCCTCCACCGGCACGCCGAGCGCGGCGGCGAGCGACTTCAGCAGCGACAGCTTCGGCTCGCGCCTGCCGTTCTCCAGCAGGGAGAGCTGGCTGGGCGCGCGGCCGACGCGGTCGCCGAGCTCGGAGAGCGTCAGGCCGCGCTGCTTGCGCAGGTGCCTGAGCCGCTGGCCGAAGGCCAGTAGATCGAGCTCGTGCGTCAAAGACAGCGGTTCTTCGCCCAGCGCGGAGGTCATGCCCCGATCCTACGCGGAAAATCCGCGATTCTTCCACGCCGAAGTGATCTTCCGTACACGTATTGGTCTAGTCCATAGGGAAAACTTGACACTTCTTCGCAATGGAATACTCGCCAGTTTCATCGCAACGAGAAAAATCCTCACTCTTTCCGAGCAAGCCGTCTTGCCTGGTCTCTTGATATCGACACAAACTCGGAAGCAAGCCCCAGGTGACGACGGAGTACGCAACAAGGGAGTGAACGGGATGTCGGATCGGCTCACCTCGGCCGCCGAGCGGCTACAGCACGAATGGGACACCGACCCGCGATGGCGGGACGTCCGGCGGACGTACTCCGCCGAGGACGTCGTCCGCCTGCGCGGATCGGTGCGAGAGGAGCACACGCTGGCCCGGCTCGGCGCGGAGCGCCTGTGGCGCCTGCTCCACAGTGAGGACTACGTCCACGCCCTCGGCGCGCTGACCGGCAACCAGGCGGTGCAGCAGGTCAAGGCGGGCCTCAAGGCCGTCTACCTGTCGGGCTGGCAGGTGGCGGCCGACGCCAACCTGAGCGGTCACACCTACCCCGACCAGAGCCTCTACCCGGCCAACTCGGTCCCCGCGGTGGTCCGCCGGATCAACAACGCGCTGCTGCGGGCCGACCAGATCTCCTGGGCCGAGGGCGAGGAGGACGCGCCGCACTGGCTCGCGCCCATCGTGGCCGACGCCGAGGCCGGGTTCGGCGGCGTGCTCAACGCGTTCGAGCTGATGAAGGCCATGATCGAGGCGGGCGCCGCGGGCGTGCACTGGGAGGACCAGCTCGCCTCCGAGAAGAAGTGCGGCCACCTCGGCGGGAAGGTGCTCATCCCGACGGGCCAGCACGTCAAGACCCTGAACGCGGCCCGCCTGGCGGCCGACGTGGCGGGCGTCCCCACCCTGGTCATCGCGCGGACCGACGCCCAGGCCGCGACGCTCCTGACCAGCGACGTGGACCCCCGCGACCAGGCCTTCACCACCGGGGACCGCACGGCCGAGGGCTACTACCGGGTCCGCAACGGGGTCGGCGCCTGCGTCGCCCGCGGCCTCGCCTACGCGCCGTACGCCGACCTGCTGTGGATGGAGACCTCCACCCCGGACCTCGACGTGGCGCGCGAGTTCGCCGAGGCGATCAAGCGGGAGTACCCCGACCAGATGCTGGCCTACAACTGCTCGCCGTCGTTCAACTGGCGGGGGCACCTGGACGACGCGACGATCGCCAAGTTCCAGCGCGAGCTGGGGCACATGGGATACAAGTTCCAGTTCATCACCCTGGCGGGCTTCCACTCGCTGAACTACTCGATGTTCGACCTCGCCCGCGGCTACGCCGACGAGGGCATGACGGCGTACGTGGGACTGCAGGAGGCGGAGTTCGCCGCCGAGCGCCGCGGCTACACCGCCACGCGCCACCAGCGGGAGGTCGGCACCGGATACTTCGACCTGGTCAGCACGGCCGTCGCGCCGGACTCCTCCACGACGGCCCTGAAGGGCTCCACGGAGGAGGCGCAGTTCGCCGCGACCCGCTGACGGAAGCGGGAGCGCCGGCGCACACCGGGCCCGCACCGGGCCCGCACCGGGCCCGCACCGGGCCGGCAGCCGGGGCCCGCCGTGGACTCTCTCACCTCTGTACGAGCGCCCTCACGAGGACCCGTACGAAGGGGAGCAGGAGCCGCGGCGGGCCCGCCCCCACCAGCGGCACGCCTTCGACTGGCACGCCTTGAACCGGCACGGCTCAGCGCGGCGCGCGGGCGTACCAGCGGCCGTCCAGGGAGTCGATGCGCAGCCGCCGCCCGAAGCAGTCCGACAGGTGCGTCTCGGTGAGCACCTCCCCGACCGGACCGGCGGCCAGGATCCGGGCGTCCCGCATCAGCAGCGCGTGCGTGGTGGTGGCGGGCACCTCCTCCAGATGGTGGGTGACCATCACCGTGGTGAGGCCCTGCCGGGCCCGGGCCAGGTCCTCCAGCGCCTCGATCAGGTCCTCCCTGGCCGGCAGGTCGAGGCCCGCGAACGGCTCGTCCAGCAGCAGGATCGCGGGGTCGGCCATCAGCGCCCGGGCGACGCGCACCCGGCCCCGCTCCCCCTGTGAGCACACCTGGAACCTCCGGTCGGCGAGGTCCTTGCAGCCGAGGTCGGCCAGCAGGCGGTGGGCCCGCTCGCGCTCCTCGTCGCCGTACCGGTCCCACAGCGGCGCGCTCGTCCCCGTGTGCCCGGTGAGGACGACGGTGAGGGCCGTCGCGCCCTCCTCCTCCAGCAGCGTCTCGTCCACCAGCCGCTGACTGGCGGCGACCAGGCCGATGCTCCGTCGCAGCTCCCGCAGGTCGGTGCGGCCGAGCCGCCGCCCGAGCACCGTCGCGGTCCCGGAGGACGGGTGCCGTACGGCCGCGGCGACCGAGAGCATCGTGGTCTTCCCCGCGCCGTTGGGCCCGAGGATCACCCAGTGCTGGCCGTGCTCCACCCGCCAGTCGGCCGCGGCCACGAGGGTGCGGCCGACCACGCGAACGGTCACGTCGTCGAGTTCGAGAGCTGCGTCCATGACCCCAAAGCATGGGGCATGGACGCGCCTGCTCACGACGCCGTCCCAGGAAGTGGACGGCTCAGGGCCAAGACGGCGCGGGGGTGGCGACGACCCCCGGCGGCTGGCCGGCCGGTGACTGGCTCGCCGTCGGCTGGCCCGGACTCGGCTGGGGCGACTCCCCGTCCCCCCACTGCGGCTCGGTGGTGATCCCCGGCGACGGCGGCGGAGAACTCGGCTGCTCCGGCGGGGAGGGCCGCCCGGGACCGCAGTCTCCGTGCCGCCCGGGCGCACAGTGCCCCTCCGGCGGGGGACGCAGCGTCCCGCCGTCCGACGGCGGCGAGGGCACCGCCGTGGCCCGTTGCTCGTCCGGGGTCGCCGGCGCGGACGGCGGCATCGTCCGCGTCGCCGTCACCGTCGCCCTCGGCCGGCGGGCGCTGACGGGCAGCACCGGCGGCCGGGAGGTGCTCAGCACGTCCGGCGGCGGCGTGGCGCCGTCCTCGGGGATCACCACGGGCCGCGCGGGCGGCGGGTCCGCCGTGCGGTCCATGCGGGCCGCGCCGGTGCCCGCCGCCACCACCGTCACCGCGGCGATCGCGACGGTCGCGAGCGCCGCGAACCCCGCGTGGGAGGCCTGCGCCCCCGCCTGTGCCCTCGACCGGCCCGTCGACCGCGCTGTCGATTGGGCCGCCCGCCGCCGCCCGGCCCTGCCGGGCGGCGGTCGTTCGCCATCCGGTCGGCCGTCCTGACTGCGTACGGCGGCCGTTCCGCGGGCGCCCGCCGGGTAGGCCACGGGCTGCCAGATCTCCTCCAGCACCGCGGCGACCGCCCGCCGCGGGTCGGCGGTCGTGTGGACGCCGCCCGCCGCGAGCAGGGAGGCCAGCAGCCGGGCGGCGTCCGGACGTTCGGCGGGGTCACGCCGCAGCGCCGCCGCCACGTCGTCCCGCAGCAGCCTCGGCACCGGCGAGACCCGCGGCTCCTCCACCAGGATGCGCCGGGTCAGCGTCTCGGGGTCGCCCGCGCCGAACGGATGCAGCCCGGTCGCCGCGAAGGCGACCAGGCACCCCCAGGAGAAGACGTCCGAGGCGGGGATCGCGGGACGGCCCCGCAGCCGTTCCGGCGCCACCCACCCCGGACTGCCCATGATCTGCCCGGCCTGCGTGTGCGACATCGCGACGTCGAGGTCGCGAGCGATCCCGAAGTCGATGACGAACGGCCCGCGCGGGGACAGCAGCACGTTGCCGGGCTTGAGGTCGCGGTGGACCAGCCCCGCCTCGTGGGTCGCCGCCAGGGCGGCGGCCGCGCCGAGTGCCACGCCGTACGCGAGGTCGGGGGTGAGCGGGCCGTACGCCGAGACGACCTGGGAGAGCGCGGGGCCGGGGACGTACTCGGTGACGATGTAGGGGCGGTCGCCGTCGAGACCGTCCTCGACGAAGGCGGCGGTGCAGAACGGCGCCACCCGCCGGGAGAACTCGGCCTCCTCGGCGAATCGGGCCCGCAGCGTCGGGTCCGACAGGTGGACCGGGTGCGGCGTCTTCAGCGCGACGTATCCGCCGCCGGGATGTTCCGCGAGGTAGACCACGCCCATGCCACCGGCGCCGAGCCGGCCGAGGAGCAGGTAGGCCCCGATGATCACCGGGTCGCCCACGGTCAGCGGGCGCACCCCGGGTGGCATACCGTTCCGGGGGCCCGTTCCGCCACGTGCCATACGGAAGCTCCCTCTCTCGCGGAAGTGCCGCACAGCAACTGTGGCCGTTTGGAACGCGCCATGCGGTCAACTGACCACAAGCGGCATGAGAGGTAAGCCCAATGGCACCCCAAAGTAAGGCGCGAGCAAAGCCCCAGGTCACACAGGTCCCATTCGCCACAGAAGCGGCCGGTCAAGGCTTCTCGGAGGCCACAGTGCCCTGATGGCGTGAGGCCGAGACGTGAACAGCAGGGCCGGCACGCCTGCCGTGCTTGTCCAGCAGCGCTACTGCCCGTACCGTCCATGAGCGATAGCCAACCGTGCGGCGACGCCCTCGGGGAGCGCTCACTGGGTCTGCATCTGTGCAAACTGAACCGCGCCGAGTTTGATGGAGGCTGATGATGTTCACCGGCTTTCGTGGAGTCCCTTTGGTTGACTGGCATGCCTGGACCCCCGAGAGAGGTCAGCATGCCGAGGAGCTATCCCCCCGAGTTCCGTCGTAAAGTCCTGGACCTGCTGAAGGCGGGCCGGACCGTGCAGCAGGTGGCCGCCGATCTGCAGATCAGCGACCAGACCATCTACAACTGGCGCAGACAAGAACGCATCGACGCGGGCCTGGAGCCCGGCATCACCTCCAGCGACCTGGCCGAGCTGGTGGCCGCCCGGCGCCGGATCGCCGAGCTGGAGACCGAACTGGCAGTGACACGGCGGGCCAGTGAGCTGCTGCGAGAGGTGGTGTCCCCAAAAGGCGGTTCGAGGCCATCGCGGTGATGGCCGGTGAAGGGCTGCCGGTGCAGGTGTGCTGCCGTGTCATGGGTGTGTCGGAGTCGGGCTACTACGCCTGGCGCTCTCGCCCGCCGTCGCCGCGATCGGTACGGCACGCCTGGCTGACCGAGGTGATCAACGCGGCCAACGCCGCCCGCAAGGCCGAGGTGGTGGAACTGGCCCGGCGCTTGGCCCGCGAGGACCGCCAGCCCCGGGGGCCGCAGCGCATGCCCGCCTGGAACGGCGATCACACGGCCAGGAAACCCACACAGCCGCCAATGGCACCGGCCCGGCCGAATTCGCCGTCCCAGCCTCCTACACACGCGCGCCACAGAGCCGGAGGAGATCTGCCGCGAGGTGGTGGAGCGCCGCACGCTGCCCCCCCGGCCCCGGCCCACACTGGTCGAGCCCGAAGAGGTCTTCGCCCGCGAGCCGGCCGGCCGCCCTCACCACGAACTCCCCCACCGGCAGACCCGAGCGTTTCGTCACGCCCACTCGCCGGTGGCCGCCAATTCATCCCAGCCGCGCCGGTCAAGCAAGCCGGCGGTCCAGTCGCGCCACTACGGACAGGTGCGTTCGTAGGGCAGGCCAGGCACGTCGTCTTCCCAGTCGTCCTGGGACAGGCCGGACCCGACAATGGTGCAGGCCATGCCGGTCGGGTCGGCGGCGATGGCCGGGGCAGCTCCCAGCTTCCAGAGCTCCACCGTGCCCGAGTCGATCGTGACGGCGAGCGTCTGTCCGTCGCGGTTGAACCGCACATCAGCGATCTCCGCGGTGGTGTCCGTCAGCACGGTCATCGCAGTCGGCGGCGCCGAGCCGCTGACATGCCAGAGAACCACGCGGCCCGCTGTGCTTCCAGTCACGAGTAGGCGGCCCTGGGGATGGATGTCCAGCGCTGAGATGTCGGGCGCCGGCACCGAGGACAGCAACCGTGGCCCGCCCACACGATTCACCGACCACAGGGATATGCCGGACGAGTTGGCCGTCGCCATCTCGCGCCCGTCGGCGCGGAATGCAGCATACGAGTAGCTCTCGTCGAGGGGAGAGCTGGAGTCCGGACCGTGCTGAATAGGCAGCAGGACGGGGGCCGAGGGGTTCGACACGTCCCATAACGAGTCGGGGAGGGCCAGCGTCGTGCCATCCGGCCCGAAGACCGCGGGAGTGCTCAAGCCAAAAGACTCGAATGGATCCAGAAGCGTTGTCCGCACTGGCTTTCTCGGGTCGGCCATGTTCCACAGGCCGACCCAAGTGGGGCTCCAGAGTTCGCCACCGGCCACTGCCAGGATCGGTCCCCGGGGGCTGATCGCCACGGCTTCCACTCCCGACTTCGGTGAGATCTCGGCCAGCCGGCGTGGGGCACCGGGATCGGAGGTGCCCCATAGGGTGATCTTCCCTTTCTGCCCGATGGAGCCGGCGCTGCTGCCGACGGCCAGCACGGTGCCGTCACGGTTGAAGGAGACCGTTTCAGCTCTTTGGAGGTGGCCGGTCAGTTGTGATCTCTTGCGGGGATGTGCGGGATCGGAGGTGTCCCAGAGCAGCACCTTTCCGTCGTATCCTCCTACCGCGAACGTGCGGCCGTCGGGGCTGAACGCCGATGCTGTGGGAAAGGCGCCAGCGGGGAGGGTCGCCGCTCGGTGTGGGGCTCGGCTGGTGACCAGCCAGCGTGTGATCGCGCCGGACCTGTCCGCGAGGTTGACGGTCCGGCCGTCGGGGCTGAACGCGATGGCACCGACCGGCTGCTCATGCAGACCCAGCGGGATGGGTTTTCCGGGGTGAGCCGGGTCGCTGACATCTCTGAGAATCGCCGTGTTGTCCAGCAGGCCGGCGGCAAGGAAACGGCCGTCGGGGCTGAACGCGACCGATTCGAGCTGCTCCTTGTGGTCGAGGGCGGTCAGCTGACGCGGATTTCTCGGTTCGCTGAGGTCCCACAGCGTCAGACGGTTGGCTCTGGTGACGGCGAGGACGGGTGCGGTGGGACTGAAGCTGGCGGTTCCGCCGAACAGCGGACGCTGGGCAACCGCCTTGGGGTGACGGAGATCGCTGACGTCCCACACGGTCCAGCCGGTGTGGTGGGTGAAGGATCCAGGGGAGAGGGAGTCGTCCTTGGCGGTGATGACCCCGGAGGCGGTGACGAGCGTGCGTCCGTCAGGACTGAACACCACGGTTTGTGCGTCGAACGCTTTGACCGGTCTCGTCAATCGACTGGGGGCGGATGGCTTGGCCACGTCCCAGAGTTCCAGGGTGCCCTTTGCCGAGCCCGCGACGACGGCCATCGTCCTGCCGTCCGGGCTGAAGGCCGCCGCTTGGGCGTCGTCCAGGTGTGTCCAGCTCTGCACGCGCCGTGGCCGGGTCCGGTTCGCGAGGTCCCAGAGCGTCAGGCTGCTGCGCTCCTGGCCGATGGCATTGGCGACGGTCACAAGCAAGCGATGGTCGGCGCTGAAGGCCAGGCTGCTCACTGGGTCGGCATGGCCGGAGAGCTTGGCCAGTTGCCGCGGACGGGCGGCGTCGCTGGTGTCCCACAGGTAGACGGCGTGGTCGTCGTCACCGGTGTCTGCCGTGGCCAGCAGGGTGCCGTCCCTGCTGAAGCCGGCCACGTCCGCTTTCCTTGCGCCTGCCACGGAGCTGCCTGCCAGCCGGGTGCGTTGCAGTGTGGCGAGCAGTCCCTCCTGTGTCTCGGGCGTCGGCTTGATGCGCAGAGCGGCAAGACTGAGTCTGATGGAGGTGCGAGGATCAGCGTCGCGGAGATTCTGGGCCTCCGCCTGGAGAGCTCGCACCGTTGCGAGGCGGCGCTGCTCCTCTGCGAGGTGCCTCTGATCCTCAGCCAGCCGCTGCTGCTTCTCCGCCTCAAGACGCTGAACGTTCGCGTTGTAGGCCATCGCCACTGCGAGCGCGAGAAGCACCGCCAGCGCCGTCACGCCCAGCCGCCGCAGCCGTACGGCCATGGCGTACTGCCGCACATCCTCACTGTCCAGCTCGTCCTTGGGAATGCCGTGGACGGCGGCCGCCAGCATGCCGACCGCCTCGCGGAATCCGCCGTGCCGCAAAGACAGCTCCGGCTCCGAGGAGGCCCACCTAAGGTCCGCCCAGAGCGGCTCCGCCTTGAACCAGCCCTGGAGGATGTCGGGCAGCGCGGTCGTCCGCTCCCAGTCGAAATCGGTCTCGTTGTGCTCCCAGACGATCTCGCCGCCGGTCAGGACGATCAGCATCGTGGCGGGGCCGCGGTGGGCCTGCCAGAAGGCGATCTCGCGGCGCACCCATACCGATCGGGCCGACTCGGGTGAGGCCAGCAGGATGAAGAACCGGGTGTTCTTCAGCGCCTCCTCGATGGTCGTCCACAGGTCCGGGTTGGCCGCTAGGCTGCCCTGGTCACGGAAGACCCGCAACGCGCGGACACGATTCCAGGGCTTACCCAGGCGGTGCAGACCGTGTTGTAGAGCGGGTGCGAGCATGCCGTCCGCCGCATGACTGTAGGACAGGAACGCGTCGTAAGAACTCCGGAACGTCCCAGGCCGCCTCATGCGTGCGACGCCCGCCACAGCGTGTGCTCGCGCGAGATCGCGTCCTCCGATCCCGCCACGAAGCTCGCCCATTCCTCCTCCGTCCGCATCAGCCGCACCCGCGAGGCGATCGTCGCGAGCTCATGGTGCGCCACCGCATAGGCGGTAGCCAGGTTTTGATGCTGCTTCGCCTGCACCCACGCCGCGCCGGCCGCCGCCAGCGCGGCGACGACACCGAGGAGATCGATGTCGATCAGGCCCACGGCCTTCAGCACCCCGGCGGTCAGACCCAGCAGCTCCAGGAAGGCCAGGGCGACCGACCACTGCGTGCCCCTGCGCTCGTTCCAGCGCGCCTTTCTCCCGTACCACTCCTGCTGGTCACCGATCCGCGCCCGCAGATAGGACTCCCGGCGCTCCTCCAGCGACAGCTTCCTGGCCCGGCGCATGCCTTCCGTCACCTGTTCCGGGTCGCCTCGGTCAGGGGTCAGCAAAACCCCTTCCACGTCGGACTCAATCTCGGCGAAGCGCGCGAGCAGCCGGTCGATCGCCTGCTCCTCGGTGACTTCCATCGTCCCGAGGGGGCTGCCGCCAACCATGTACCGCCAGGTGAGGGTCTTCGTCGACTCGGCCACGGCACGCCCGGCGTACCACTGCCGGTCAGGGCGCTCCTTCAGTAGGTACACCTCACTGACGAGCGCGGCCCCGAAGGCCACCGACGACACGACAGCGGCCATATCCGTGCCCGCGGCCCGTAACACGAACACACCGAAGGCAGCCGCGGTCACGAGCGCGCCGAGCTGAAACCTCGTCACAGCGAGATGACGCCGCTGGCCCTTGAGCGAACTGGCATCGGCCGCGCGATAAAGCGCGGGAAAGTCCTGGTAGCCGACCGTCTCCACCACACCACTCCCTGGGTAGCCGACCGTCCGTGCTCTCTACTGCCGGCACTCAAGATGGAGCGCCACACACGCTGCCCACCCTCCCCTCGGCCCACGCTGGTCGAGCCCGAGGAGGTCTTCGTCCGCGAGCTGGCCGCCCTCGCCACGGGCTCCGCGGGGCCATCTTGTGGATCCGAAGCCATCAGACCTTCTAGAGATCTGAACTCCGTACAGGCCCCTAGCAGCGGGTCCGCCAGGTAGGGGAGGTCTTCCTCCCCTCGAGGGAGTAGTTCCTCCCGCTCCGGCCGTAGATGCTCACCACCGTTCGCCAGGTGTACCAGCCGAAGTCGCGGCACTTGGCTTTGGGATGTGCCGTCCCGGCACCCCAGAGGGTTTTCTTCTGACGGTCGTCCCATCCCCAGGCGCGCTTCTGCTGGAGTGTGACCTCGATGAAGCCCCGGCCGACGCCGAGTCCGTTGCCGCAGGTAGCGCCTCCCTGGCCCACGACATGCCACTTTCCACTGAACTTCTGACCGTATGGCTTGCCGATCCAGACGCACATACCGAGCTGCTGCGCCGCCCGGGCCCGCGGCGTCAGAGATTGGGTCGTTGTGGAATCCGCGCTCGTCGATCCGACGGTGACGTCCCGGGAGGCGGCACTCGCCGAGGGGGTGGCGAGTGAGATGCCAGCGGATGCGGCCCCTGCGATGGCCAGCGTGGCGATGGAGGTGCGCAGGCGGGTGGGGGTGACGGTCATGTCCATATTCCTCTCCGCGATGTAGCTGATGCCGTTCCGCCCCCCTTTCCAAGCGAGACAGTCTGGAGACGTCTGCTACGCAGGCGGGGGGATGCAGCCGGGCGACAGACCGGCGGGCCGGGTGCGCCCGGGGCCCGCCCTGAAGGGCGGGCACCCTTGATGCCCAGGTCACCGTAGGTTGGCGACCTTTCCGCAGCGCGGATCACTTGCCCGGCTCTTGTCGAAGATGAAAGTGAAGGACGAACTGTAACCGCTGGAATAATATCGGCCACTGAGGCGGTGCCACCGGTTGTCCTGAATTCCGTTGCTGGTCTTCCTTACCGTTGCGGGAGCAGTGCTTCCGTCCCACCAGGCAACGTTCGCGTGGTTGCCGCCATGGTTTCGGCCCTTGTTTATGCGGTATTGTAACCAGTTTATCCGATAGATCCCCCCGTTCGATTTGCGTGAGAAGTTCACGTAGAGACTTCCGGTGAACCCACCCTTAGAGCAGGAGTAGGTGTAGCCCTCTGACCGCGTCGACTCTGCGAGTGCTGACGTTTGTTCCGCCTGTGCAGGTACGGCAGTGCCGAGTCCGGCGCCCATCGCCATGACCACCGCGGCGAGTGCGAGTCGCTTACGTACGTTCACCATTTGATCCCTTCTGCTCTGAGCATTCAGACGCGCGTGGAGAGAGTCATCCGGGCCGGCTGGCCACTTCGACCCTTCCGGTCCGTCCGACATGAAACGCTGCCGGGACGCGGATAACCGGGCGACCACGCCGATGAACAGGGCGCCGCCTTCGCGTCCATCGGGCCACAGCCGCGCCCGCCGGAGCGGCGGAGGGTGATCTGTCTCGTCTCATTTCCCTCTCGTTCTACTGGGCGTCCCCGGTCTTGCCGTCGCGCTGATCGGTGGGCGGCGGCGAGATTTGCAACCGGCCGTCCGTGACCCCGTTGTACTCAAGGCCGGTTGTCCGGTGTCGGGGGGTGGACGCCTGACAACAGATTCCGGACAATAGTTTTCCAACCGAGTCAATCGGGGAGGCGGGAATGCCACGGTCCGAGCGACCTTTGGACGACGACGGCAGCGAGTTGACGAGTTTCGCCGCCGACCTGCGCTTGTTACGCGTCAAAGCAGGCAACCTTCCCTATCGGGAGCTGGCCACTCGCGCCCATTACTCGTCGACCACGTTGGCCGATGCGGCGTCGGGCAGGAAACTGCCCAGCCTGGCCGTCACGCTCGCCTATGTACGAGCCTGTGGCGGTGATCCGTCGGAATGGGAGCATCGATGGCGGGCGTTGGCAGCGCGAGGCGCGGCCTCGGTTCCCGCCGATTCCGTTCCCATGACCTCCGACGACGGGGCTCGTGGGCCCTATGCCGGGCTGGCGGCGTTCCAACCGGAGGACGCGGATTGGTTTTTCGGCAGGGAGCGGCTCACTGAGGATCTGGTTTCCCGGGTACGGCAGTCTCGATTCCTTGTGGTATTCGGTGCTTCCGGATCGGGAAAGTCGTCACTGCTCCGGGCTGGGCTGCTTCCCGCGATCGGCGGCGGGGGGTCCGCGACCGCGGGGTGGCCGATCCTGCTGTTCGCGCCGGGCCCACACCCGCTCGAGGAGTGCGCGGCGCGGCTGGCCGCTCTGAGCGGAGGGTCGGCGACCTCGCTCCACGATGAGCTCGCGAAGGAGTCGCGCGCCCTGCATCTGACCGCGTTGCAGATCCTGGCAGACCGCCCGGCCGACAGCGAGATGCTGGTCGTGGTGGACCAGTTCGAGGAGGTCTTCACGCTCTGCCGCGACACCCGTGAGCGTGAGCGGTTCATCGACGTGCTGGTCACCGCGGCCCGGGCGGCCAACAGCCGGACCAGGGTGGTCCTCGGCGTCCGGGCTGACTTCTATGCCCGCTGTGCCGAGCAGCCCGATCTCGTCGAGGCGCTCGGCGGCGCCCAACTGCTGGTCGGCCCGATGTCCACCGAGGAACTGCGTCAGGCGATCACCAAACCCGCGTCGCGGGCCGGGTGCGCGGTTGAGGGCGCCCTGCTGGCGCGGGTCGTCGCCGACGCCGCAGGGCAGGCGAACGTGCTCCCCCTGGTCTCACACGCGCTGCGGGAGACATGGCGCCGCCGCCGCGGCAACACTCTGGCACTGTCCGGTTACGAGGCCGCCGGTGGTATCAAGAACGCCCTTGCGCAGACCGCCGAGACCGTGTACGCCGGTTTGACCCCGCGGCAGCAGGACCTCGCGCGGGGGATCTTCCTCCGGCTCGTCGCCGTCGGCGAGGGCACCGACGACACCAAACGGCGTCTGCGCCGCGCCGACCTCGACACCAGCCGGGACGACACAGATGAGGTCCTGGACGCCCTGGCCTATGCCCGCCTCGTCACGCTGGACACCGACACCGTCGAGATCACCCACGAGGCACTGCTCCACGCCTGGCCGCGCCTGCGCGACTGGATGAACGAGGACCGTGCCGGACTGCTGGTGCACCAGCAGCTGACAGCGGCCGCCGCCGCATGGGAGGCAGAGAACCGTGACCCGGCCGCCCTCTATCGCGGCGGTCGTCTGGCCGTCGCCATGGAGTGGGCCGAACGTCATCGCGACGACGTCCTGCTGACCAGGCGGGTCGAGCGGTTCCTCGCAGCCTCGGTCAGGCAGCACAGCCGCTCGGCCACACTGCGCCGTACCGCCGTCGCTCTGCTGGCCGTACTCACCCTAGTCGCCTCGACCGCCGCAGTCATCGCGCTCCAGCAGCGTTCCGAGGCGCGGGCCGAGCGCGACCGGGCCGTGGCGGAGCAGGTGATGACCGAAGCGGACCAGGTCCGGACCACCGACCCGTCCCTCGCGGCCGAACTGGACTTGGCGGCGTATCGCATCCGGCCCAATCGGGAGGCGGTCACCAGCCTGCTCGACACCCGGAACGTGCCCCTGTCCACTCCACTGACCGGGCACACCGCACCGGTGTACGCGGTGGCGTTCAGCCCGGATGGGCGCACCATGGCCACCGGTGCCCGCGACAACACGATCCGGCTGTGGAACGTGTCCGACCCAGCCCGTCCCACGCCTCTGGGCCGGCCGCTGACCGGCCACACCAGCTGGGTGTACTGGCTGCAGTTCAGCCCAGACGGCCGCACCCTGGCCAGCGCGAGCCGCGACCTGACAGCGCGGCTGTGGGACGTCCGCGACCCCGCGCACCCCAGACAATGGGGACCCCCGCTGACCGGTCACACCAACTACGTGTTCTCGGTGTCCTTCAGCAAGGACGGAAGAACCCTCGTGACCGCCAGTCAGGACCGAACCCTGCGGCTGTGGGAGGTGACCGACCCGGCCCACCCGGCCCCTCTCGGCCGGCCGCTGACCGGCGACACCGACCCCGTGGCCTCGGCCGCCTTCAGCCCCGACGGGCGCACGGTGGCCAGCGCCGG
This sequence comes from Microbispora sp. H10670, assembly GCF_014161385.1. Taxonomy (NCBI): domain Bacteria; kingdom Bacillati; phylum Actinomycetota; class Actinomycetes; order Streptosporangiales; family Streptosporangiaceae; genus Microbispora; species Microbispora sp. H10670. Next base: position 30,524 of record NZ_JABBWW010000009.1, read on the forward strand.
CCACGACCACACCATCCGCCTATGGAACGTGACCGACCGGACCCATCCCTCACCGTGGAGACCGCCCCTGACCGGCCACACCGACGCCGTCTACGCGGTGGCCTTCAGCCCAGACAGCCGGACCCTGGCCAGCGTGGGCAACGACAACAACGTGCGCTTCTGGGACGTGTCCGACCCCGCGCACGCCGCTGCTTTGGGGCGTCCCCTGAGCGGTCACACCAACACCATCCTCGCGGTGGCCTTCAGCCCCGACGGGCGTACCCTGGCCACCGGCGGCGCCGACAACACCGTACGGCTGTGGGACGTGACCGACCCCGCCCACCCGGCCGCCCTGGGCGCACCGCTCACCGGCCACACCGGCTTCATCGTCTGGGCCGCCTTCAGCCCCGACGGGCGCACCCTCGCCAGCGCCAGCGTCGACCGCACCGTACGACTGTGGAACCTCCCACGGACCTTCCTGGCGGGCCACACCGGCACCGTCAACGCGGTGACGTACAGCCCCGACGGACACACCCTGGCCAGCGCAAGCAACGATCGGACGGTCCGACTGTGGGATCTGTCCGACGCCTCGCACCCCAAACCGCTCGGACAGCCGCTCACCACGCCCGGCGCCGTCGACCAAATCGCCTACAGCCCCGACGGCCGTACCCTAGCCGCGACCGGCGACGACCGCACCGTGCGCCTGTGGGCCGTGTCCGACGCCGCGAACCCCGGATCACTGGGATCGATCCCGACAAGCGCGGCTGATCCCCCGCACGCGCTGGCGTTCGGCCCGGCCGGTCACCTCCTCGCCACCGATGGCCCCGATTTCACGCTCCGGCTGTGGGACGTGTCCGACCCGGCGCACCCGAAAGCGTGGGGGCAGCCGTTGACGGGTCAGATCAGCCCGGCCCATTGGGCGGGCTTCAGCCCGGACGGCCACGTCCTGGCCGCCTCCAGCGCAGACCAGATGGTACGGCTGTGGGACGTCCGTAACCGAGGACGATCCCAGCCGATGGCCACGATCGCGACCGGCGACACCGGCGGCATCCTGTGGGGCGCCTTCAACCCCGGCGGCGCGCTTCTGGCGACGGCCGGCGTCGGTCACACCGTCCAGTTGTGGGACGTCCGCGACCCGGCGCACCCCCACGCGCTGGGACAGCCGCTGACCCGGCACAGCAGCCCGGTACGATGGGTGGGCTTCAGCCCCGACGGGCTGACCCTGGCCAGCACGGGCGACGACGGAACACTCATGCTGTGGGACGTCTCCGATCCAGCCCGTGCCACGCCGCGGGGCAAGCCCCTGAGAGCCGGTCACATCGGCCCGATCCTTGGTGCCGCCTTCAGCCCCGACGGGCACACCCTGGCCAGCGCGGGGGACGACCGCACCATCAAACTCACCCATCTGAACCTCGGCGAGGCCATCCAGCGGATCTGCGCCACCACGGCCGGCGTCCTCACTTTGAAGCAGTGGCAGCAGTACATACCGGAACTTCCGTTTAGTCCGCCCTGCCGATGAAGGGGTCGCTGGAGCGGCTGGGAGCTACCGGCTCCTAAGAGGGCGTTAGATTTGCACTTTTCGTCCTAGTACGTCCCTCTCCAGGTTGGTGTAGTTTCGCCGGTTACGCGCTTACTGACGTTGTCGATCATCGCAATGTGGATCATCGTTGGCGTTCGATGACCCAGCGGCGTTTCAGCAGGTGGAAGCCCTTGATGTCGGATTCGCGGGGGACGATCTCGGCGTCGATGCCCAGGGCTGCGGCATGCTCGGCGAACTGGGTCTTGAAGCTGGCGTCGACCCAGGTCTTGGCAATCGTGGGATGAGCGGCTTTGGCCTGGTCAAGCACTCGGGTTCCGGCGTGGTTCTCCGAGACCGAGGCGGCGCAGACGGTCACCGCCAGGAGTAGGCCAAGCGCGTCGGTGGCGACACTGCGTTTCCGCCGGACGATCTTCTAGACTTCAGGCTGCGCGAGTTCACCGCCCCCGACGGCGTGGACGCCGTACTGGCCCTCTACGGCGGCCCGGCACGTCACGGAGCGCCTGAGCTTCGAGCGCGCGGCCGAACCTAGGTGGAAGCCGCCCTCGCCACCGTGATCGAGGCTGCCAGGGACGAACCGCGGACCGAGTACTCCTTGACCGCGGTCCGTCCTACGAGAGATCTCATCGCCTCCGCCCGCCCGCGCGGCCGTCGACACCCAGTGACCGGGACTGTGCTGCTTGGTCTGGCGCCAGGCCATCGCTCGGCATCAGGCCAGTTCGCCGGCGAGGCCGGCCTTCTTGACCAGGCGGCCCCAGCGAGGGCTGCGGGCGAAGGCCCGGGCGATGGCGACGCCGCTGGGCAGGTCTCCGTCCTCCTGACGGTTCTGCTGCGCCCACTGCCAGGCCGCTCTCTGCAGCACCCGGCCGCCCCCCTTGGGCTCAGCCACGATGGCGTCTTTCTCCTGGCCGTCTTGTAGCTCGACATGTTCAGCTTCCGCATGGGCGGCAAGATCAGGGGGGAGAGCAGGCAACTCTTGAGGTTCTGCCCGGCCTTCTGCGCAGCGGCGAATCTGGGACATCAGGAGTTCGTAGCTGCCGATCAAGGCCAGGGACGGCCAGGCGGCGGTGATGCGCCCGATCAGGCTGGGTTCCGCGATGGAGACGTTCGCTCCGAGGCTGGCCAGGCTGCCGACCACGAGCAGACTCCAGGCCAGGACGCCGCCACGGGAGCCGGAGCGGTTAGCCAACATGATGGACATCGAGGCGACGACGATCAGGCCGTCGACCGCGAGCGGGATGAGCACCGCTGCCAGGTGATCCTCACCGTGACGCAGGCGCAGCTCGTGCATGTGCCTGAACGACACGACGCCCGCGATCAGCGCCAGTAGCGCGACACCCGCGATCGTCCTACGTTGGATGCGGCGAACAGCGTGAGTGCTTGGCTCCCCCACCGGTCAGCCCTCCCGACCAGGGAGAACGAGCGTGGTGGACGCCGCGAAGGGTATGTACGTATTAAGCATGTCCCCCCACCCATTCGAACCCCCATGGGCACGATCAAATGTGTGGAGAGTCTGGTCGCCAGAGCCCGGCACGTCCTTACCTATGGCCAGAAGCATTCCATGGTGCGCGTGCTGCAGGGCTCAACGTGATGATCTAGCTGACCAGCGAGTCCCGCACTCCTTACAAGCCGACCCCAGCGGGGACTCTGTGCAAATCTCCGAGAAATCGCTGCACCACTGGGCAACGAGCCGTCCGGACTTCGGTCTGCCAGTGCCCACCTCCAGGCTGCTCTCTGAACCTCTCCGCCCTCGTGAGACGCCACGATAAGCAACGTCCACGGGAGGACCCCGCCCCGCCGGCCGTACCGGCTCTCAGCAACAGCGCCATGGACGAGCTGACGACCGTACCGTCCACCGACAGCGGTACGAGCGCAGCGGTCAGCGTGCTCTCTCCATGAGCGAGCGCCAGCTCATGCATGTGACGGAACGAGACGGCCGCGGCGATCGAAGCGGACAGCAGCACGCTGCCCGTCGACGTCCGCCGGATCCAGCGGTTGGGGGACGACGTCATCGTGTTCACCCCTCCGCCACGGCTCGAAGCGTGCGGACACGACGCTTGGGAAGAGGCCTGACCGCCTCAACTGTGAGCTGTCGAGCACGAACGACCTGGCCAAACGGGGTCTCTCCAGTTTCCCTACTTCTGGGTCCCTTGCTGGGGGCACTCACCGAATCGCGGCGCAGGCGCCCCTTGTCGTACCCCGGTCGTACGCTACATGGCGATGGGTACACGAGGTGTAGAAGGCGCTTACCAGGGCGCGCTCCGGGCGTTCCAGAATCCGATGCTCGCCCTGCTCCACCAGACGCACGCGCCGTTCGTCGTGACGGTGCTGGCGATGGTCTTCACCGCGGAGCGGCCAAAGGTGGCGGTGGCGGACTCGCACGCGGAGATCAACGACGCTCTCGACCAGTTGCGGGCCGCGGGCTACGGCGACGAGGACAACCAGCCGCTGCCCACCGGGAACGCACGGGACCTGTGCAGGCAGTGGGTGCAGGCCGGCTGGTTGGTGCGGCAGGTGTCCGACGACGACGTCGAGGTGTACCGGCTGTCCGCGTACGGCGTCGGTGCGCTCGAGGTCGCCGGGCGGGTCGGCGGAGCGCGGACCAGGGTGTCGGAGTCCCGGGTCAGGACCCTGCTGGAGGCGATCGAGCGACTCGCGCAGGACGCCGATCCGGACGTGATGGCCCGGATAGCGCGCCTCCACGAGGAGATCCAGCACCGTCAGAAGGAGCTCACCCGGCTTGAGCAGGGTGGCGTCGTCGAGACCGTCGAGGACGAGCAGCTGCTTGAGGCGGCCGAGAACGTGCTGCACCTGGCGCGGGAACTGCCTGCGGACTTCGCCCGTGTGGCGGAGTCGATCAAAGCCATCCAGCGCGACGTCGTCGCGGAGTTGCGGCACGATGCGCGGCCGACCGGTGAGGTGCTCCGCGAGTACCTGGCCCGCGGCCGGCGCATCCTGGACGCGACACCGGAGGGCCGTGCGTTCGCGGGGGCGTTGCGTCTGATCGGCGACCCGGCGCAGATCGAGGACCTGTGGAACCAGCTGCGCACGGTGCTGCGCCACCGGTTCACCGGTCTGCTGCCGGAGCAGCAGCGGCGGGAGCTCACCGAGATCTCGCGCCGGATCGAGCAGGGCGTCAAGGAGGTGCTGACCGCGCAGCGGCAGGCCTCCCATGTGATCACCACTCAGGTCCGCAACCACGATCCGATGCGGGATCGCCAGGTGGACGAACTCCTGAGGGACGTGATGTCCGGTCTCCACAAGTGGGTTCCCGGTTCACGCCGCGGCGAGGCCGTCGAGCCGCTCCGTCGCCTGCCGGTTGCCGACGTCGGAAATTTGCGGCAGCGGACGAGCGACCTGCGGCCACCACAGCCGCCCCCGCCGTTGGCGGAATGGGACGAGGCAGAGGACATGCCGGCCGCGGACACCCGGGCATGGGGTGGCCCTCGGTACGCCGAGTTGCGCGCGCACCTGGCGTCGTTCGCGGGTGACGCGGACAGCGTGGACGTCATAGCCGCGTTCCGCGCGGCGGGCGAGGACATCCGGCGGCCGGTCGACCTGCTCGGCCTGCTGGAAATCGCCCACGACGCCGGGATGACCGAGACGGCCGAGGTCGCGGTGGTCGACACGGTCCGGCCCGACCGGACCCGGCGACGGTTCGCTCTCGGCGGTGTGGTGGCGGCGAACCCGGCGAGCGCGGCGAGCGCGGACAGGAGCGGTGGCGATGAGTGAGCCGGACGGCGCCGACGACGGCTGGTCGGCGGACACGCGGACCGGGTTCATCGACCCGATCTCGATGGAGGACGATCCGGCCGAGTTGTACGCCGGCGACGCGGGCACGCTGGACGCTGACGTGCGGCGGGTGCTGGTCCAGTTGTTGCGGCGCAGGTTCCTGCTGGCCGAGAAGAACCCCGCGCAGTGGCGCACGTTGCTGGAGAACCAGCAGATCATCGAATCGCGGATGCACGACCTGTTCGTCCGGCTCGTGGTCGACCACGACCGCGGCGTCGCCTACAAGCAGCAGGTGCGCTCGGCGGAACTGGACGTGCCGATCCTGCTCAAGGACGACCCCTACACCCGGGCCGAGACCTTGGTGCTGGTGCACCTGCGGACCGTCTTCCAACGGGAGCGCGGCACGGGCGAGGCGTCCGCAAGGGTGGACATCGAGGAGCTGGAGCAGACCGTGCTGACCTACTTCGATCCGAACGACCACAATCTGGCCCGCGGCCAGCAGGAGGTCCGCAACGCGGTGCAGCGGCTGGTCACCGAAGGTCTGCTCACGGAGGAGTCCGCAGGCCGTTATCGGATCACCCCGATGGTGGAGGTCGTGCTGAGTACCGCGAGGCTCGCCGAACTGGAGCAGTGGTTGCGCGGACAGAACGAGGCCACGGCGTGAGCATGATCGACACGCTGTTCGGGCTGATCCCGGCGGCGTCACGGGGCCAGCAGTGGGTGGCGCGGGCCCTGCAACTGGTCAACTGGGGCGGCTACGACGGATATCACCACCTGCGACTCGCACCCGGCGCCACCCTGTTCAGCGGAGGTTCCGGATCCGGCAAGTCGACGCTGATGGACTCCTACATCGCGCTGCTCATGCCGCACACGACTCCCTTCAACGGGGCCTCCAACGGCGGGGTGGTCGGCAGGCCCCGGGGCAAGGACCAGCGCAACATCCTCTCCTACGCGCGCGGCAAGCTCGACGAGTCCCGGACCGACGGCGAGACGAGGTCGCGGGTGCTGCGCGGGGACGGCCGCGACACCTGGTCGGCCATCGCGATGACATGGGCCGACCACACCGGCGCCGAGTTCACCGCGCTCCGGGCCTGGTATGTCCCGTCGTCCGCCCGCAGCCTCGACGAAGTCGTGGCGGTGCGCGCCACCTGTGACCGCTCGTACGATCTGCGCACGCTGGAAGGCCCGGCGAACAGGAAGCTCGCGCGTGCCGAGGTCGAGGCGACCGGCTTGAAGTGCTTCGACACCGACCGCGATTTCACCGCGCGTCTCCACACCACGCTCGGCATCGGCGCCGCGGGCGACGGGCACAAGGCGGTCGCGCTGCTGGGCCGGATCCAGGCCGGTCAGCAGATCACCACCGTCGACGCTCTCTACAAGACGATGGTCCTTGAGGAGCCGTCCACACTGGCCACGGCGGACGCGGTGGTGCAGCAGTTCGACGAACTGTCCGGCACCCGGACCAGAATGATCACCGCCCGCCAGCAGGTGAAGGCGTTGACCCCGATCCGCGAACACCGGCGCACCATCGACGAGGCACTGGACCGGTCACGCCTCATCGACGAGGTCGGATCGTTCGCCGACACGTCGTCCCCTGCCGCGTTGTGGCGTCATGAACGCCGGCTCGACCTGCTGCGCGCCGCCGAGAAGGACCTGGCTGAGCGGCACCGCCGAGCCGAGGATGAACTGTCGGAGACCACCACCCTGGTCAAGGCGACCGAAGTACAGCGTGATGGGGTGGCTGACACGCTTCGCGCGTCCGGTGGTGACCGTCTGGACACCGCACTCCGGGAGATCCGCGGCGTGGAGCAGCGACTGGCCGATGTCGAACGCTCGCGGGAGCGGCTGGACCGGGCGCTCGCCACGATCGGCGCCTGCGTGTCGAACGGCGATGACTTCGCCGCACTGGTCGAGACGGCGCATCGGTCGCTGGCCGACGCCGACGCCAGGAGGGCCGTCCATGAGCGGTTCGCCGACGCGAGGTCGGAGAAGAAGGACGCCGACCGCGAGCTGGCCGGGTTGCTCGCCGAGCACAAGGCGGTCAGGAACCGGCGGGGCAACATCCCGACCGAGCTGCACGTGGCTCGCGCGGCGCTGGCCGAGGCCGCCGGGCTCAGCCCGGACGACCTGCCGTTCGTCGGCGAGCTGATCGAGGTGCGGACGGAGTTCGAGCCGTGGCGCGAGGCGTTCAACCTGGCGCTCGGCGGATTCGCCACGCGGATGCTGATCGACATCGGCCGGCTGAACTCGTTCCGCGAAGCGATCAACGCGGTGCCGACCGCCCGGCGTATCCAGTTCGAGGGCGTGCGTACCGGTCTGCGGGACGAAGTCGGGCTGAACGACAAGACGCTCCCCGGCCGGCTCGACTACCGGCCGTCGCCGTTCACCCCCTGGCTCAAGAGCGAGTTGGCCCGTCGGTTCGACTTCGTCTGCGTCGAGACACCCAGGCTGCTGGGGCAGTACCCCAAGGCACTCACGATCACTGGCCAGACGTCGGAGAGCGGCCGGGGCGCGCACGGCGGCCACGGCCGCGCCAACCTGCTCGGTTTCACCAACACCAGGTTGCTCGCCGACCTTGAGAACCGGATGAGCCTTGCGCGGGAACGCCGTGACGAGGCTGTCGCCCGGGCGACGAAGGCGGAGGAGGACCTCGACTCGGTCGAAACCAGACGCATGACCTACCAGATCCTGACCGAGTTGTCCTGGGACCAGGTGGACGTCGAGTCCGTCACGGCGGAACGGGACCGCTGGAACCGCATCGTCGACGAAATCCGCGCAGGCGATCCGCGCATCGACCAGATGCAGCGCCAAGTGGACGAACTCAAGGAGCAGGCCAGGGAACTGACCGAACGCGTCGGCCGGCAGAAGGAGAACGTGCGGATACTCGGTGAGTCCTGGCAGGCGACCGTCGACGAGGTGGACCGCGCACAGCAGGCCCTCGACACGGCCGCGGAGACAGGCGCCGATGTCGGTCAGGAGCATCGGGCTTACCTGGAGGCGCTGTTCGACAGCGACCCGGACGGCACCGCCCCGGCGGGTGCGCTCGCGGAGTTCGACGCGGCGGTCAAACGGGCCACCGAGCGGCTCCGCGCCGACCGGCAGACCGCGGCGGAGGCGATCGGCAGGTCGAAGAAGGCGCTGCTCGACACGTTCTCGACGTTCGTCGAGCGCTGGCCGAACCCGAACCCCGGCATCGACGCGGACGACTCGTACCGCGACTTCGATCGCTTGCTCACCGACCTGGAGACCAGCGGGCTGCACGAACTGGAGAACGAGTGGCGGGACAGCCTGCTCAAACTGTCCGGCAACGACCTCACCGGCCTGGACAGCGAACTCGCCGCCGCTGTCCGGGAGATCCGCGACCGGATCGACCCGGTCAACCGCATCCTCGCCGAACTGCCGTTCGCTGACGACAGGCACCGGCTGCGCATCGACCCGCAGGAGAGCCACTCCACGGTGCGTGCCCGATTCCGCAAGGAACTGCGCGAAGTACGCGCCTTCATCGACCAGGCGGCGACGGACGAGGACCGGGAACGCGCCTATCACCGGATGGCCAAGGTGATCGACCGCATCCGACGCACCGCGCCCGACTTCGCCGACCTCGTCGACGTGCGCAACCATGTTCGGATCAGTGCCGAGAAACGCGATCTCGAGGGTGGACACGTCGCCGTGTACGACCACATCGGCGAGAAGTCCGGCGGCGAGTCGCAGGAACTGGTCGCGTTCATCGTCGGGGCCGCATTGCGGTACCAACTGGGCGACGCGGGTGCCGACCGCCCCCGCTACGCCCCCGTCTTCCTCGACGAGGCGCTGATCAAGGCGGACGCGCACTTCACCGGCCGGGCCATCGGCGCGTGGCGTGGTCTCGGCTTCCAGCTCGTCATCGGCGCCCCCAACGACAAGCACAGCGCGATCGAGCCGCATGTGGACGCGGAGTACCTGATTCTCAAGAACTCCCAGGGCCGGTCCTGGGCGAAACCCCTGGTCGGTGTTCCGGACGCATGAGCGTACTCGTCACCCCGAAGGACGCCGTCGAGGCCGTCCGCCGCAAGATCGACCAGAAGTGGGCGGAAGCCGTGTGCGCGGGCCTCGGCGTCGGCGACCAGGTCGTGTTCTCCGTTCCGCTCCGCCCCGGCGTGTCGACGGGCAAGGCCGTCGAGCGACTCGGGCACGCCGCCTGGCACGAGTGGCACATGCAGTGGCGCGAGTTCGCCGGCCGGCTCCCCTCCGGTGTGGAACTCGTCCTCAAGGCGGTGACCATCCGAGGAGTCGCCGGCGACTTCCCCGCCACGCTCATCGCGGACCTGGACGGCGCCGTCTCGCTCATGGCCGACACCCGTACCGGTGCCGAACCTCCGGCCGTGGACATCGACCGTGCCCGTGCGCTCGCGTCGGCGCTGCGGTCCGCCGGAGCGATCCTCACCCCGGCCACGCTCCGGGCCGTCTGCCGTCTTCCGGCCGTCGACGTGGAGGTTCTGGTCAGTGCCGTGACCTGGCTACGCCGGCACCCCGACGCCGGCGCGTGGACCCTGCGGCAACTCCCGGTCCCCGGCATGCACACCAAATGGCTCGACACCCACGGCGCGTTACTGCGCGACGTCGCCGGACGCGATGTGCGAGGGGAAGTCCGGCCCCGGCCGACCGTCATGCACCTGACCTACGTCGACCCTGACCACGCTGCGTCCGGCCGCCGCAGGCACGACGCCTGGACCACCGGTGACGTGCACGACATCGCCTACCGCCCACGCGTGGTCCTCGTGGTCGAGAACCGCGACTCCCGCCTCTGGTTCCCGCCGGTCAAGGACACGATCGTGGTCGAGGGCGGCGGCAAGGCCGCGGCTCCCCTGCTCGCGAACGTGCCGTGGATCCGCGCGGCGGACCATGTCGTCTACTGGGGCGACATCGACGCGGACGGCTACACGATCCTCGACCGGTTCCGCGCCGCGCTGGCCGAGCCCACCCCCGACGGCGCACCGCCGAAGCCCGTCACCTCCATCCTCATGGACGCCACCGACCTGCACCACTACTCCGAGCACGGCGTCAACCACGACAGGGCGGGCCGCCCCATCAAGCCGTCACCGGCGAACCTCCCGCACCTCACCGAAGCCGAGAGCATCGCGTACGACACCATCGCGACCGCAGGCTCCACCCCGTTCCGCCGGATCGAGCAGGAAGCCATCCCTCTCACCCACGCCGTGAACCGACTGCTACAGATCTTGAAAAGCCAGGGACTGTGAGAACGCGGACCCCGGATCTGCCGGGGTCAGGCGGCCTCGGGGGCGGCGGTGGTGGCGTGGTGGTCGCGGACGGCGTCGAGGAAGCGGGAGACGTGCTCGAAGAACAGGCGGCCCTCGGGGAGGACGTCGGCGAGGAGGGGGAAGATGTGCGGCATGCGGGTCCACTCCTCGTAGGTGACCTGCACGCCGTTCTCCCGGGCGCTGAGGGCGACGCGGCGGGCCTCGTCGCGCAGGACCTCGGTGGAGCCCGTGACGATCATCAGCGGGGGAATCCCGGTGTAGTCGCCGTACACGGGGGACACGAGGGGGTCGCGGCAGTCGAGGCCGTCGGTCCAGCGGCGGGCCAGCCAGTCGACGCGGCCCGCGGGGAGCATGGGGTCGGACCAGACGTTGACGCGGCGGCGGCTCTCGCTGAGGTCGGTCCAGGGGGAGAGGCAGACGCCGGCGGCGGGCAGGGGCATGCCCCGGTCGCGGAGGGCCAGCAGGGTGGCCAGGGTGAGGTGGCCCCCTGCGGAGTCCCCGGCCAGCAGGATGTCCTTGGCGGCGTACCCGAGGTCCAGCAGGCACTCGTACGCCTGGAGCGCGTCGGCCAGTGACTCGGAGAGGGTGTGGACGGGCCCCTGGCGGTAGTCGAGGGAGAAGACCGGGCTGCCCGCGGCGGCCGACAGCCGCCAGGTGATCGGCCGGTGGGTGGCCGGGGAGCAGACGAAGTAGGCCCCGCCGTGGAAGTAGAGCACCACCTTCCGCTCGTCCAGGTACGGCCCGCCGTGCACCCACTCGCCCGTGCACGAGCCGAAGCCGTCGGGGACGACGGACACGTGGCCGGGCAGGATGCCGGGAACGCGCTCGCCGAGGCACATCAGCCGGCTGGCCACCGCCATCCCCGTGGTGTTGCGGACCAGTAGGGTCGAGATCGGCTTCATGGTGCCGCGGAGCACGCCGTTGATCGCGGCCGCCTGCCAGCTGACCGGATATTCCGGACGAATATCAACATTAAGCTCATCTACCATGCAAGCCTCCTAAAAGGGATATTCCCAGTTAGGCAATCTGTTCTACCGCTAGGTAGGTTTCATCCCCATTGCGACAATGTTACGACAAGGTAACATCCGCAGGTCATGGGTTCCCCACGCGGAGATCCCGACAACGGCTCGAAAACGGTCCGCTGCCCCAGCTCACGCCCTCAGTCCACGGGAATCGCGGACTCCCGGTAAAGTTTTCGCAAAACGCGCGGCGTGGAGGCGAGTTTGACGAGCGGCGCGGCGCTTCCCCTCTATCCCCGGCTGGCCTGGTACGGCTTCCGCAGGCATGCCGCCTACTGGCCGGCGGCCCTGGCCGGGGCGTTCACCAACACCGTCTTCGGGGTGCTGCGCGCGTACGTGCTGATCGCGCTGTGGCAGGCTCGGCCGGGCCTCGGGGGGTACTCCGTCGCGGACGCCGTGACCTTCTGCTTTCTCACCCAGGCGTGCATCGGCCCGATGCAGCTGTTCGGCGTCGGGCTCGACCTGCCGCAGCGGATCCGCAGCGGCGACGTCGCGCTCGACCTGGTCCGGCCGGCGCCCCTGCAACTGTGGTGCCTGTCGGAGGACCTGGGCCGGGCGGCGTTCCTCTTCCTCGCCCGGAGCGTCCCGCCCGCCCTCGCGGGCGCGGCGCTGTTCGGCATCGTCGCCCCGCGCGCCCCGGCCGCGTTCCTCGCGAGCGTCACGCTCGGGGTGGTGGTGAGCTTCGGGTGGCGCTACCTGGTCGCGCTGGCGTCCTGCTGGGTCATGGACGACCGTGGTCTCGCCACGCTCTCGCTGGTGCTCACAACGTTCTTCAGCGGGCTCATGCTGCCCCTGACGATCTTTCCCGGATGGTTCGGCTCGCTCACCCGCGCCCTGCCGTGGGCGGCGATGGCGCAGGCGCCCTCCGACGTCTACCTCGGCACGGCCGAGCCGGTGCACGCCCTGGCCTTCCAGGCACTGTGGGCGACGGTCCTGCTGGCACTGGGGGCGCTGCTGACGCGGGCCGCCCGCAGGAAGGTCGTGATCCAGGGTGGGTGAGCGCCGGTGATCAGGACGTACGCGCTGCTCGTCTGGGCCTGGACGCGCGCCGCCGCGCAGTACCGCGTCTCGTTCGCGCTCATGGCCGCGGGCGCCTTCGTGATCGGCGGCCTCGACATCGCCGTGATCTGGGTGATCTTCGCGAACACCGACTCCCTGGCCGGGTTCGGACCGGCCGAGGTCATGTTCCTGTACGGCACGTCGGAACTGGCCTTCGCGACCTCCGACATGCTCTTCGGCAACGTCGACCGGATCAGTCAGCACATCAAGGCCGGGACGCTCGACGTGATGCTGGTCAGGCCGGTCGCCACCTGGGCGCAGGTGGCCGCCGACCGTTTCGGGCCGCACCGCATCGGCCGGGTCGTCATGGCGGCGGCGGTGCTCGGCGTCGCCCTGGCCCGGCTGGACATACCGCTCGGCAGGGCCTGGATGGTGCCCGTCATGGTCGTCTCAGGCATCGTGATCTTCACGTCGATGTTCACCCTCGGCGGCGCGCTGCAGTTCCTGCTCACCGACGCGCCCGAGGTGGCCAACGCGTTCACCTACGGCGGGGCGATGCTCAACCAGTATCCGCTGAGCGTCTACGACCCGCGCATCGTGCAGGGCCTCACGTACGTGCTGCCGCTGGCGTTCGTCAACTGGCGGCCGGGGCTCTACGTGCTCGACCGGCCCGACCCCCTCGGCCTGCCGTCCTGGACGGGCCTGCTGTCCCCCGCCGCCGCGCTCGCGCTGGCCGCCGTGGCCGCGCTCGCCTGGCGGGCGGGAATCCGCCGATACCGATCAACGGGGAGCTGACCAGATGACCGAGGTGGACCAGTGATCGACGCGGCGGAGCTCGGCCGGGTCTTCCGGGTGCGCCGCCGGGTCGTGCACGCCGTACGGGACCTGTCCTTCCACGTCGCGCCCGGGGAGTTCGTCGCCTGCCTCGGCCCGAACGGCGCGGGCAAGTCCACCACGATCAAGATGCTGACCGGGATCCTCGCCCCCACCTCGGGCCGGATCAGGGTGGACGGCCTCGACCCGGCCCGGCGCCGCACGGCCCTCGCCCGCAGGATCGGGGTCGTCTTCGGCCAGCGGACCACGCTGTGGTGGGATCTGCCGCTGAGGGACAGCCTGGAGCTGAACCGGCTCCTTTACAAAGTAGATCGCAAGGTGTTCCGCGACCGGCTGGACGAGCTCTGCGTCCTGCTGGATCTCGGCGGCTTCCTCACGACGCCGGTGCGTCAGCTGAGCCTGGGGCAGCGGATGCGCGGCGACATCGCCGCCGCCCTGCTGCACGACCCCGCCGTGCTGGTGCTCGACGAGCCGACGATCGGGCTCGACGTCGTCAGCAAGGCGGAGGTGCGCGACTTCCTGCGGCGCCGCAACGCGGAGCACGGGACGACGGTGCTGCTGACCACGCACGATCTCGGCGACGTGGAGCGGCTGTGCCGGCGGGTGCTGCTGATCGACCACGGCAGCCTGGCCTTCGACGGCACGCTCGACGACCTGCGGGCGCTGGTCCCCGGCCGGACGTCCATCGAGGAAGTGGTGACCGACCTCTACCTCAGTAGCCGAGGGTCTCCTCGTACTCCTCCTCTTCCTCCCGTTCCGGGCGGGACCAGCGGGACGGCATGAGCACCGGGAGGAACAACGCGATGCCGAGCAGGGCGTACACGCCGGTCGACAGCAGCGTGAGCGCGCCCCGACCGGCCTGCAGCAGCTCCGCGTGCACCGAGGGCCCGGTGGGCACCAGGCTCGCGGCGCGCGACACGTCGAGGAGGTAGACCACGGTCCACGCCAGCAGCGCCATCGACGGGACGAACGTCGACAGCGGCGACACGCGGGTGACCAGCACCAGCCCGAGCAGCAGGCCGACGACGACCATGACACCCAGGGCGATCAGCATCCGCGTGTCCCTGACGGGGTCCACGTTCTGCACGGCCCCTCGCACCGCCTCCTGAGACGCCCATCCACCACCGACGAGAAGAGCCGCCGCGACGACAACGCCCAGGAGCAGCCCGAAGAAGTGCCGCATGAACACCACCTTGGGTGAGAGGTCCGCGGCAACACTAGCGACAAAGAGCGGTCAAGGTCATCACTTGTGAACGGCGATGATGCCGACACGGACGATTTGCTCGCTACGGACGCGGTTCCAGGGATATGTGCGGGGACAGCGCGCGCAGGAAATCGGGGGCGTCGAAGACCTCGCCGGCGGAGGCGACGCCGACGGCCCGGGTCTGTCCGGTGAGTACGCGGCCGACCGCCTCGACCGCGAGCGGCGCGGTGACGGCGTAGATGTCCCGGCCGCTCGCCACGGCGCGCCGTTCGGTCCCGCCGGAGCGTACGACGACGTCGACGAGGAAGGTCTGCGCGGACCGCCCACGCTCGTCCACCGGAACCGGCGCCGGTGTCTCCGGGGCCGACAGGTCCCTGGCCGCCTCCACCGTCATGTAGGTGCGCACATCGGGGATGGACAGGTGGCTGGGGATGGTGACGACGTCGGCCATCGTGAACTCCCCGATGACGGCTCGAGGTCCCATCGGGCCGGGGAAGGGCCATTCCAGGGTCGGCAGGTCGTCGTCGTGGTACTCCAGCCGGCCGTTCCGGTGACGGACGCGCCGGCCGGCCCGCCGCTGCTCGGAGACCGCACCCGCGGCACGTGTCCCGGCGGTCGGGTGCCAGCCACTCAGCCCGTACGCGACGTGCGCCTCGTCGGCCGCGCTCCAGTCGCCCATCGCGGCCGTCGCCAGCAGGTCGCCGAGGCCGCCGTAGAAGGCCATCGCGGGGACGATCAACGCTCCCGCGGCGCGGGCGCGGTCCGTGAAGTTCCGGAAGGTGTCGGCGTTGGCCTCGATCTCGGCGGCCACGTCCACGTACGGGATCCCCCCGCGCAGTGCGGCCTCGATCACGGGGGCGGACGTCGTGGCGAAGGGACCGGCACAGTTGATCACCGCCGCCACGCCGGCCAGCGCGCGGTCGAGCGAGGCGGGGTCGTCGACGGACGCCTGACGGGTCTCCAGCCCGGACTCGGATGCCAGCTTCGTCAGCTTGCCGGCGTCGCGCCCGGACGGAACCGGCACGAACCCGCGCTCAAGCAGGTGTGCCACCACGAACCGTCCGGTGTGCCCGTACGCGCCGAACACCGCCACCCTGAGTCCCGGCTCCACGGCTGCTCCTTCTATTTCATGATCCGCTGCGATCCATCGGGAACATCCTGACGATCGCGGGCGTGCCACCGTGAGTGTCCGGAACGCCGTTATCCGTACAATTTCGGACGTGATCACTGTCGCGCTGGCCGTCACCGACGGGATGCTGCACTTCGAGCTGTCCCTGGCGTACGAGGTCTTCGGAACAGACCCCGGCCTGGCCGATCCCTGGTACGGCCTCGTCGTCTGCGGGCCCGGCGCCGTGCGGGCCGGGCGGTTCCTGCTGGAACCCGATCACGGTCTCGACCGGCTCCGGCACGCCGGCATCGTGATCGTCCCGGGGTGGGCGGACGTCGACGTCGAGCCGCCCGCCTTTCTGGTCGACGCGGTGCGCGCGGCCCACGAGGCGGGCGCGCGCGTGGCCTCCCTGTGCACGGGCGCGTTCGTGCTGGCTGCCGCCGGCCTGCTGGACGGGAAGCGCGCGACCACGCACTGGGCGCACACCGGCGACCTGGCCGCCCGCTACCCGAAGGTGCGGGTGGACCCGGACGTCCTGTACGTGGACGACGGCAGCGTGCTCACCTCCGCCGGCAAGGCCGCGGCCATGGACCTGTGCCTGCACATCGTCCGCCTCGACCACGGCTCGTCGATCGCCAACGCGGTCGCCCGCCGCCTGGTCGTGCCCCCGCACCGGGACGGCGGCCAGGCCCAGTTCGTCACCACCCCGGTGCCCGCCCCGGGCAACCACCCGCTCGCCGCGCTGTTCCCCTGGGTGATCGAACGGCTGGACCAGCCGCTGACCGTGGAGGACCTGGCCCGCCAGGCGCGGATGAGCTCGCGCAATCTGGCCCGCCACTTCAGGTCGGTGACCGGCACCAGCCCGCTGCGCTGGCTGCTGACCCAGCGGATCCGCCACGCCCAGGAGTTGCTCGAGACCACGGACGAGACCGTCGACGCCATCGCGGCGGCCACCGGCATGGGCACCGCGACGACCCTGCGCCGGCACTTCAACCGCACGGTGGGCGTGCCTCCGGACGCCTACCGCCGTACCTTCCGATCACCTACGACCGCTCGCGCGGGGGCCACCGGTCAGGCGGTGACGTCCTTGCTCGTGAAGCGCGCCCAGGCGACCGAGCCGAACACCAGGACGTAGGCGGCGAACGCCAGCAGCCCCTGCCCCATCCGGTCGACGTCCATCGGCGCCCGCAGGGCGCCGTCGAACGCGCCCCACCAGGTCGTGAGCAGGAACGGCCGTACGGCGGCGAGCTGCGGGACCGCGCTCAGGACCTGGCTGACCACCACCGTCACGACGCTCGCCGCCACCGCCCCGATCGGCGCCTCGGTCAGCGTGGAGACCGCGAGCGCGACCGCGCCGAGGGCCGCCATCCCGGCGGCGGCGTACAGCACGACCACCCCGATGCGCAGCAGGGCGGCGGACGCCGAAACCGTCGTGCCCGACAGCAGCGTCACCGGCCCGGCCGGGAACAGCACCAGCCCCGCCGCCAGCGCCGACAGCGCCACCAGCGCGCACGCGGCCAGGCAGAAGACCACCACGTTGGCGTACTTGAGCGCGAGCAGCCTGGCCCGTCCCACGGGGGCGACGAGCAGGTAACGCAGCGTCCCCTGGGCGGCCTCGCCCGCCACGGCGTCGCCCGCCACGACCGCCACCGTGAGCGGCAGCACGATCGGCAGCATGATCGCGAAGGCGGCGAACGTCAGCATCAGCCCGTTGCCCGCGATCTGGCCGACGATCGAACCGCCCGTGTCGTCCGACGCGAGGCGCACCGCCACGCCGATCAGCACCGGCACGACCGCGAGCACCCCGAGCATCGCCAGGTTGCGTGGCCGGCGGAACGTCAGCCCGGCCTCGGAGGTGAGCAGCCGCGCCATGTGCCGCACGGACGACGGGCGCGGCGCGGCCCCCGTTTCGGACGCGCCGCCCGGGGTGCCGGGCGTGGCCTCGTCGAGCGGCGCCCGCTCCTCCGCCACCGGCCGCGCCCCCGGCCGTGCCTCCGGCGCGGCTGTCCCGGTCTCATGCCTCGACATCGAACCCCTCCCCCGTCAGCCCGACGAAGACCTCCTCCAGCGTGGGACGGACCACCCCGAACCCCCGCACCGCCACGCCCTCGCCGACGAGCAGCGCGCAGATCCGCTCGGGCGGCTCCTCCCCGGCGTGCGCCGTGACCTCGCCGTCCGCGGCGCGCACACCGTCCAGCCCGGCCCGGGACAGCGCGGCCGCCGCCACGGCGACGTCCGGGGTCTCCACGCGCAGGCGCGGGGCCGCGCCCGCCTCACGTAGGGCGGCGACCGGGCCCTGCGCGACGAGCCGGCCGGCCCGCATGACGCCCACGTGGCCGCACATCTGCTCGACCTCCCCCAGCAGGTGGGAGGAGACGAAGACCGTCGTGCCGTCCTCCGCGATCTCCCTGATCAGCGTGCGGACCTCGCGGGTGCCCTGCGGGTCGAGGCCGTTGGTCGGCTCGTCGAGCACCAGCAGCTCGCGCGGCCCCAGCAACGCGGCGGCGATGGCCAGGCGCTGGCGCATCCCGAGGGAGTAGGCGCGGTAGCGCTTGCCGGCCGCCGCCGTCAGCCCGACCCGCTCCAGCGCGGCGCCGATCCTGGCCCGCGCCGTACGGGGGTCGGCGCCGGGGTCGGCCGCGTCGAAGCGGCGCAGGTTCGCCTCACCGGACAGGTACGGATAGAAGGCCGGTCCCTCGACCAGCGCGCCGACCCTCGGCAGCGCGCGGGCCAGCCCGCCGGGCATGGGCGCCCCGAGCAACGACCAGGCGCCGGACGTCGGGGTCACCAGGCCGAGCAGCATGCGGATCGTCGTCGTCTTGCCCGAGCCGTTGGGGCCGAGGAAACCGTAGACCGATCCCCGCGGCACGGCCAGGCCGACGCCGTCGACGGCGAGCTGACCACCCCGGAAGCGTTTGGTGAGACCGGTGGTGACGACGGCGTGCGCGCCGCCCTCCGGAGAGGGCGGGGGCGCCGCCGCGTCCTTGCGCGACGCCCCCGAGCGCGTGCCCACCGTCACCGGGCGGCCCGGTAGAGGGCGTCCGGCGTCACGGCGCCGGCCAGCAGCCGGCCGTCGTCGGTGAGCAGGATCGACACGACCTTGGTGCGCAGCAGCCGGCCGCTGCCCCACTCCCCGCTCACCGGCGTGGCCGCGGAGCGGACGCCGCCGAGCAGCGCCGCCACGTCGGGTCCGCCGCCCTTCCGCTCGTCCCGCTTCTCGTCGGTGGCGGCGGGCAGCGGCGCGACGAGCACCCTGTCCCAGCCCGAGCCGACGACGCGGGTCCCGTCGTGCGCGCCGGGGGCCGTCTCGGGGCGGTGGCCCGCCGCGGGGAGGTCCACCCCCTGCTCGACCTTCGCCCCCGGCGGGGGCGTGAAGGCGAAGTTCTCCGGGGCGGGGCTGGTGAAGGACAGCGTCTCGAAACCGACCTCGAACGCCGGCTCGGCGGCCCCCTTGGCGTACAGCTGGACGCGCAGCGGCATCAGCGTCTCACCGTCGAGGGCCACCCGGACGTCCCTGACCAGCGAGTCGGACGACTTCGGGGTCAGCACGAGCTGGTAGGCCCCCCGCCCGGCGACCGTGACGTCGTCGCCGACGCTGATCGCGGTGTCGGTCCCGGCCGCCTTCAGCACCTCCCGCGCGACCTGCTCCGGCGTCGCCGGCAGCGACGCGGGGCGGGACGGCAGCGGGAAGGGGGTGGCCGTCCCGCCGGGGGCGGCCGGGGCGGTCAGGCGGGTCGCCTTGTTCGCCGCGCTGTCCCACAGCCACACCTTGTCGCCGTCGGCGATGAGGTCGGTCTCGCTCATCTCCCCCGGCAGCATGATGCGGAACCGATTCTCCCCCGCGTACCAGATCTTGAGCTGGTGCGACCCGGACAGCAGGGACACCGGCGAGGCCCCGGACGGCCCCGGCCCGGACAGGCCGGGCAGCGAGGGCAGGCCGAGCGACGCGGTCTCGACGATCGTGCCGGACATCTGCGGCATCGGGCCGTGCTGCCAGGTGCGCGCCACATCGGCCAGCAGCTGCTCCGCCGTCCTGTCGGGCAGGGACGGCTCGCCGCCCACCGACGCGATCACCGGGCCGGCCCCCACGGCCGCGGCCACCACGGCCGCCGCCGCCACCGGAATCCCCCACCTCACGACACGAGCTTTCTTCGCCATCTCACATCTCCAACTATGGGCGGAAAACCTGACAACCCGAGACTGCCGGACCACTCCTGAGCCGACGCTGAGACCGGCTGAGAGCCCTCTCAGGCGCCGCTCCGCGCCATCGGCGAAATGGTCCACTATGGGGCAATGCGGGTTCTGGTGGTGGAGGACGAGCGGCGGATGGCGGAGGCGCTGCGCCGCGGGCTGCAGGCGGAGGGGTTCGCCGTCGACCTGGCGCACGACGGGAACGAGGGCCTGCACCTCGCCCGCGCCGGCGACTACGACGCGGTCGTGCTCGACATCATGCTGCCGGGCCTGTCCGGCTACAACGTGTGCAAGCAGTTGCGCGCGGAGGAGAACTGGGTGCCGATCCTCATGCTGTCGGCCAAGGACGGCGAGTACGACATGGCCGACGGGCTCGACCTCGGCGCCGACGACTACCTCACCAAGCCGTTCTCCTACGTGGTGCTGGTCGCCCGCATCCGGGCGCTGCTGCGCCGCGGCGGCGGACGCAGGCCCGCGGTGCTGCGCGCGGGCGACCTGTCCCTCGACCCCGCGGTCCGGCTGGTCACCCGGGGAGACACCCCGATCGAACTGACGCCCCGGGAGTTCGCCCTGCTGGAGTACCTGATGCGGCGGCCGGGCGAGGTGGTGTCGAAGCCGGAGATCCTGGAGCACGTGTGGGACACCTACGACACCGATCCGAACGTGGTCGAGGTGTACGTCGGCTATCTCCGCAGGAAGATCGACGCGCCCTTCGGCCGCGCCGCCCTGCGGACGGTGCGGGGGGCCGGATACCGGCTCTCCGGCGACGGAGGCTGACCGTGCCCGATCCGCCCGCGCACCCGCTCGCACCCGGCCCGTCCGCCGCGGCGACGCCGGCCGCCACCAGGCCCGCGCGGCGCGGGCAATCAGACCCCGCGCGGCCGGCGGCACCGGAGCCCGCTCGGCCCGGGGAACCGGGGCGGACGGGCGGCCCGGTCGTGTGGTGGCGGCGGCGGAGCCTGCGGTTCCGGCTCACCGCCACCGCGACCGCCGTGCTGGCGCTCGCCCTCGCCGTGTCGGCGTACGTGTTCGTCGTGGTGCTCGGCGAGTCCCTGATCCGGAACATCGACGACCAGGTCTACCAGCGAGGCCGCGAGATCGTCGCGTTGTCCGACGCCGGCCGGCTGCCCGACCCGGTGACCTCGGTGAACAACACGATCGTCCAGGTGCTCGGCCCGGACGGGCGGATCGTCGACGCCACGTCCGACACCGACCGCCTGGTCCCGCTGCTGCCGGCGCGGGCGCGGGAGTCGGCCGCGCGCACCGGCGCCCCCCAGTTCGTGAACGGCCGGCCGTACGCGCTGCCGGGACCGCTGCGGGTGCGGGTGCTCAGCGCGGACCACGGCGTCACGGTGATCGTGGCGCGGTCGTTCACCGAGGTGGAGAGCAGCCTGGTGACCACCGGGCACGTGCTGCTGGCCGGGATGCCGCTCCTGCTCGCGCTGCTCGCGGCGGCCTCGTGGCTGGTCATCGGGCGCACGCTGCGGCCGATCGCGCTGCTGCGGCGGGGCGCCGCCGCCGTGGGCGGCACGGCGCGATCGCGGCGGCTGCCGGTGCCCGAGGCGCGTGACGAGGTGCACGCGCTCGCCACGACCCTCAACGACATGCTCGGAAGGCTGGAGGAGGCCGAGGCCCGACAGCGGGCGCTGGTCTCCGACGCCGCGCACGAGCTGCGCAGCCCGCTCGCGAGCATCCGGCTCCAGCTGGAGGTGGCGCTCAGCCATCCGGAGGGGCAGGACTGGACCGAGACGGCGGAGGGCGTGCTGGAGGACACCCTCCGGTTGTCCCGTCTCGCCGAGGACCTGCTCGCCCTGGCGCGGCTCGACGAGGGCCGGCTGAGCCGGCGGGAGCCGGTCGACCTCGGCGTCCTGGTCCGCCGCACCGCCGAGCGGTACGACCTCGGCCTCGATCTCGACCTCGGATCCGGCCCCGGCTCCGACGCCGCCCCCGGCTCGCCGCCCGTGGTGCTCGGCGACGAGCTGGACCTGCGGCGGGTGCTCACCAACCTGGTCGACAACGCGCTGCGCCACGCGGCCTCGGCCGTCCGGCTCGGCGTGCGAACCGGAGGAGCCGCAGGAGCCGGCGTCGCCGAACTGACCGTCACCGACGACGGGCCGGGCATCCCGCCCGAGGACCGGGATCGGGTGTTCGACCGGTTCACCCGGCTCGACGACGCGCGCAGCCGCGACGACGGCGGCGCGGGGCTCGGTCTCGCGATCGTGCGCACCACGGTCGAGGCCCACGGCGGTACGGTCCACCTGGAGGACGCCTCCCCCGGACTGCGTGCCGTCGTGCGGCTCCCCCTGGCACGTTGAGACCGCCCGATAGGAGACCGATGCTTCCCGACCACGGCAGGCCCGCCGCCGAACTGCTCGCCGAACTCAGCTCGCTCAGGGCCGCCGACCTGCCGGTCCGCGGCGGCAAGGTGACGGCCTACGTCTACGACACCGGCCTGCCCGAGGTGCACGAGGCGGCGCACCGGGCGTACGCGGAGATGCTCGAGGTCAACATGCTCGACCCGACGGCCTTCCCCAGCATGGTCGCGCTGGAGCGGCAGGTGGTCGGGACGGTCGCCGAGACGCTCGGACGGCCCGGCGCGCCCGGGATCTTCACCAGCGGCGGCACCGAGTCGATCATGCTGGCGGTGAAGGCGGCCCGGGACGCCCGCCCCGGCGCCACCCGGGTCGTGCTGCCCGTGACCGCCCACCCCGCGTTCCACAAGGCCGCGCACTACCTCGGCATGGAGATCGTGCCGGTCCCGGTGGATCCGGTCACCTACCGCGCCTCCGTCCCGGCGTTCGGGGACGCGCTGGACGAGCGCACGGCGCTGGCCGTGGTCTCGGCGCCGTCCTACCCCCAGGGAGTGGTCGATCCCGTCGGCGAGATCGCCGCGCTGGCCGCCTCGCGCGGCGTGCTGTGCCACGTGGACGCCTGCGTGGGCGGGTGGCTGCTGCCGTGGCTGCGCGAGGCGGGGGCCGCCATCCCGCCGTTCGACCTGGCCGTGCCCGGCGTCACCTCGATCTCCTGCGACCTGCACAAGTTCGGGTACGCGCCGAAGGGGGCGTCGGTGCTGCTCTTCCGCGACGCGGAGCTACGCCGCCGGGCCTACTTCGCCTCGGCGGCCTGGCCCGGATACACGATCGTCAACGCGACCGTGCAGAGCTCGCGCTCCGCCGGGCCGCTCGGCGGGGCCTGGGCCACCCTGGAGGCCCTCGGCCGGGAGGGCTACCGGGAGCTGGGCCGCCGGACGCTGGAGGCGACCCGGCGGCTGGCCGAGGGCGTGCGGAAGATCCCCGGCCTGCGGGTGCTGGGCGAGCCGGAGGCCGCGCTGGTCGCGATCGCCGGGTCGCCGGAGGTGGACGTGTTCGTGCTCGCCGACGAGGCGCGCAGGCGGGGCTGGTTCCTCCAGCCGCAACTGTCGTACGCCGGGATCCCGGCCAACATCCACATCACGGTCACCGGCGTGACGCTGGCGGGGGTGGACGCGATGCTGGAAGTGATCGAGGAGGCGGCCGAGGCGGCCCGGCGGCGCGGGCCCGCCGAGGTGCCCGAGGGCCTGCCCGAGCTCATCGCGTCCCTCGATCTCGACGCGCTGGACGACGCCACGTTCGCCGAGCTGGCCGCGTCGGCGGGGATCGCCCTCGGCCTGCCGGCCGGGGACGGCCCGGCGGCGCAGCCCGGGACGGCGCCCGCGACGGCGCCCGAGATGGCGGTGGTGAACGCGATTCTCGACGCCTTGCCTGCGGCGACCCGTGAGGCGATCCTCCTCCGCTTCCTGTCCGTGACCTACTCCCCGCCCGCGTGATCGGAGTCGCCGGGCCCCTTCAGGGCTGAGCGACGCGGAGCGGGCGGCTCAGGAACGGGCGGCGGCGAGGCGGCGGACCACGGCGAGAGCCGTACGCGCGCTCGCCGCGTCGTGGACCCGGAAGACCCGCGCGCCCTGCAGCGCGGAGACCGCGAGTGTCGCCAGGGTGCCGGCGTGCCGTTCCCCGACCGGGAGCCCGCCCAGCGCCTCGCCCACGAAGTCCTTGTTGGAGACGGCGACGAGCACCGGCCAGCCCGTGGCGGTCATCTCGCCGAGCCGCCTGCTGACCTCCAGCGAGTGCCAGGTGTTCTTGCCGAAGTCGTGGGCGGGGTCGATGAGGATCGCGTCGCGGCGGACCCCCGCCGCGACCGCCCGCTCCGCGAGAGCCGTCGTGTAGGCGATCACGTCGGCCACCACGTCGCCGTACGCGATGCGGTGCGGCCGGGTGCGCGGCTCCACCCGCCCGGCGTGCGCGCACACCAGGCCGACGCCGTACGCCGCCGCGACCTCCGCGAGGCCGGGGTCCACGCCGCCCCAGGTGTCGTTGAGCAGGTCGGCCCCCGCCTCCGCGACGACCTTGGCGACCTCCGACCGCCAGGTGTCGACGCTGATGATCACTTCGGGGTGCCGCTCGCGTACCGCCGCGACGACGTCGGCCACCCGGCGGATCTCCTCGGCCGGGTCGACGTCCGTGCCGGGACCCGCCTTGACGCCGCCGATGTCCACGATGTCCGCCCCGTCCGCGATGAGGCGGGAGGCGGCGTCCACGGCGGCGGAGAAGGCGTAGGTCGACCCCCTGTCGTAGAACGAGTCGGGAGTCCTGTTGACCACGGCCATCACCGCGAAGTCGCCGGGACCGAAGGCACGGCCGCGCAGGCGCAGTACGGATGGCGGGCCGGGCACCGCGGCGGGTTTCGGCGAGTTCGGCATCGCCGTCACCCTACTAAACCGGCTCCCCGGGTTCCGCTCCGGCGCCGGGCGGCGGAGGCGCGGTCCGCGCGCCCTCTGTTCGGAAAGAGTGGAACGATCCAAACAAAGGAAGAGGCGCGGTCACGCCGCCGAGCCGCCCTCGGCCAGGGCGAGGAAGTCCTGCGCCATCGCGGGCAGCCGCCGCCGCGCGTGCACCACCGCGATGATCTTACGCAGCGACGGGTCGAGCGAGCGGACCACCAGTCCGGCCCTGACCGCCTGCTCGGCCATGCCCCGGTACCACAGCAGCGAGGCCCGGCCCTCCCGTACGGCGCGGAGCCAGCCGCGGCGTTCGTCGGACTCGACGGCCGGGATCGGGCGAACCCCGTGTGTGGCGAAGATCTGGTCGAACTCCCTGCGGCGCGGGCTGCCGGGAGCGGGCAGCACCAGCCGCATGCCGTTCAGCCGCGTCACGGGGAGGGGATCGGGCAGGTCGAGGCCGGGCGGGGAGATCAGCACGATCTCCTGGCGTTCCAGGGGATGGCTCACCAGGTCGGTGGGCACCGGAAGGTCGGTCAGGCCGAGGTCGGCACGCTGTTCGCGGACCGCGCTGACCACCGCCTCCCGGCCCTCGCACCGCACGATCTGCACTCGTATCCCGGGGTGCTCGGCGGCGTACGCGGGCAATAGGCGCCCGGCGAGGCCGGGCTCCAGGCTCGGAGTGGACGCGATCCGTAACTCGGCCCCGGAGGAGTGGCCCTGGGTCGCGAACGCCTCGATCTCGGCCACCGCGTCGAGGGCCTCGCGAGCCAGCTTCACGACCCGGCGGCCCTGGGCCGTCACGACGACCCCACGGCCGGAACGCGCGAAAAGCGTCATTCCGAGTTCACGTTCCAGGTCGCGAATCGCGCGCGACAGAGCGGGCTGCGCGATATAGAGCGATCGGGCGGCATCGGTCATGGTGCGGTGCTCCGCAGTGGCGACCACGTAACGGAGCTGCTGCAGATTCATGCCAAAAACGCTAGGGCAGACGAGCCCGGCGATTCCGGAACATCGCAGAGATCACGTCGGCCGATTACGGATTGTGCCCGGTATCTGCTACATCCGTGATGGATGAGAAACGAGTATCCTTCTGCCCCAAATCCACGAAGGGGGCAAAGTCGTGGCGCAGCAGTACCCTCCCCAGCAGCCGCCCGGGGGGTCTTCTCCCTATTCAGGGCCGCCTTCGGGCCCGCCTTCAGGGTCGCAACCGGAGGAATCGGCCGGTTGGACCCCCGGACCGGAATCCGGGGCACAAATCGGCGCGGCTTACCCGAACGGGGGTTGGACCGGGCCAACCGGAACGGGTGATTGGGACGGCCCACAGCCCTATGGCATTCCCTTTCCGGAAAGCGGACGGCATCCGGAAGGCGGACAGGGCAACGGCATTCCCTATCCGGAGGGCGGACCGCTTCAGGGCGTCGCCTATCCGCCGGGCGCCCATCCTCCGCCCGGCCCGTACGGCGGTCACCCGCAGGCCGCCCCATACGGCGGCCCGCCCCAGGGCGCCCCCTATCCACCCGTTCCGCAGCCCCCGGCCTCCGGCGGGTTTCCTCCGAACGGTTCTTTCCCGGCGCCTCCGCGGAACCCGGCCGCGTACGCCCCTCGGCGGAACCCACAGGACCCGGCCGCGCACGCTCCCGGCCAGGATCGGCAGGACCCGGCCGCCGCGCACGCTTACGGTCAGGGTCGGCAGCCCTATGGGAACCCGCCCCCCATGCCGTCCTATCCGCAATCCCCCGCAGCACCGCCGCCGTCACCGCCGCAGAGCGCGGGCCACCATTTAGAGGGCCTACCCCAGGGAGCGCCGCCCCAGGGACAGCCCTACTACCCGGCTCCTCAGGGTGCGCCCTACCCAGCACCTGAGGGCGCGCCGTTCCAGGGACCACCGCAGGCGGCGGCGTTCCCGGCCGCACCGCCGCAGGGACAACAGTTCCACGGGGCGCCGCCGCAGCAAGCGCCCTTCCAGGGGGCGCCACCCCAAGGAGCACCGTTCCAAGGGGCACCACCCCAAGGAGCGCCCTTTCAGGGGGCGCCGCAGCACGCGCCGTTCCAGGCGGCTCCGCCTCAGCAGGCACCCCCGCCTCCGCCGGGACCGCAACGGGCGCCGCAGCCTCCGCCGCCTCCGCGTGGGCCCGCCGCCCCCTACCCGCCGCCCGCGTGGCGTCCGCCCCGTCGCCGGTCGTCCGGGGGAGCGGTGATCGTCGCGCTGATGGGCATGCTCGCGCTCGTGTTCGTGCTGGTCGTGGTCGCGAGCGCGATGGCGCGCGTCTCGCGCGCCGAGGACCCGGTCTCCCCGATCGCGCTGCCCACCTACAGCCTTCCCCCGCTCCCTTCGCGGGAGCCCCGGGAGGACGACACCGCGGCGCCGGCCAGGCCCTCCGCCAGGCCGACGTCCCAGGCCACGAGGCGTCCGACGACGCCCACGCTGAACCGTACGGCCAAGAGCAACAGTCTCTACCGCGCCGGTTCGCCGGCCAGGACGAACTGCCCGGCCGGGAACGCCAGCATCTACAACCACGCCCAGTTCAAGGCCCTGATCCTGAAGACGGGAAGGTGCATGGGCAACGCCTGGGCGCCGGCACTCACCCGGGCGGGCATCCCCTGGACTCCCCCGCATTACATGATCGCGGCCCGAAAGGGCAGGGGCGCCTGCGGCGACTACCCCTCTCCGGGCAGCAACGTGCCCTACTACTGCCCGAGCAACAGCACGATCTACGCGTCCACCTCGGCGATGGCCCGGGAGTACGGCCCGCTCGGCTCCTGGAACGGGATCATCATCAGCATGATGGCCCACGAGTACGGACATCACCTCCAGAACGTGTCGGGCATCTCCGACTCCTGGTGGCAGCAGACGGTCAACTCAAGCTCCCGCAGCGGCAAGATGGCCCTCAGCCGGCGGCACGAACTGCAGGCGACCTGTTTCGGCGGCATGTTCATGCGGTCGGTCGCCGCGACCTATCCCATCGACGGCACCCGGCGCAACACGCTCCTGTGGGCCTACAGCCATCTGGGCGACCCGCCGGGAGGGCCGCGCGACCACGGGAACACGCGCAGCAACGCCGCCTGGTTCCGTCAGGGCTACACCCGGCCGATGGCCTACCAGTGCAATACCTGGGTAGTCGGCTCCGCGTCCGTCTCCTGACGGTCGACCCCGACTCCTATCTCCAGGTTTACGTCTACCTTGTCCGGATATGGTGGTTAGAATCCCTAGCCAAGCCACGGAGGAAAGAGCGGTGAGCCATGCGCGGCGGGGGTCCCGCTGACGCGGCCGGGGGTTCCCGGAAGCGTCGGCGCGAAGGTCAGCGTGGCGGGAACGGGGAGCGCGGCAAAACTCCCGGCCCGCCGCCTTCACGCGACGAGGCCACCGGCTCGTCGCGACCGCGCGAGGGCTCCCCCGGCCCCTCGCGAGCGCGTGCCGAGGCCTCCGGCTCCTCTGCCACTCCCGGCCCCTCGGCGGCACCCGGCGAAGCCCCTCACGGCTCCCCTGGGGCAGCGCATGAGGATCTCCACGACGCGACCATCCCGAGAAGACTCAGGAACGAGGCCTTCCCTGGCTCCCCGCCGGGCCCTCCGTCAGGCTCCCAGGCGGCCCGGGCGGAGTCCCGGGACGACACGGTGCCAGGGACCCGGGACGAGCCCTCCGGAAACCCTCAGGCCCCGGCAGAGCCCAAGGCTCCCCGACCCTACGGAGCCCCGGGCGGTTCCCACCCGGCCCCGAGGCCGCGCGGCGGAGCGCCGCGCTTCGGGCCGCCGCTGACCCCCGCCTCCCTCATCGGCTGGACCGCGCTCTCGGCCTTCGTACCCGGCGCGGCCCACCTGCGGGCGGGCAGGCGCCGGACCGGGATCGCCCTGCTCGTGACGTTCGGCGCCGCCCTCGCCGCCCTGGCGGTCGTGGCCTGGCGGCTGGTGGGGAACGCGGGCGCGGTGGTGCGCCCCAGCACGCTCACGGCCATCATGGTGGGCGCGGCCGTCTGCGCGCTCGCCTGGTTCGCGCTGGTGGTCCTGTCCTTCGTGGCGCTCCGCCCGCAGCGGCTGTCGCAGACCGGGCAGGTGGTGGCGGGGATCGTCGCCGGCGTGCTGTGCGTGTCGGTGATGGCGCCGTTCGCGGTCACCGCGGGCTACATCAGGACCGCGAGCCAGACCCTCGACGCGGTGATGGCCCCGGTCGAGGGCACGACCCCCTCCCCCATCCGGGCCGAGGACCCCTGGGACGGCCGCAAGCGCGTCAACTTCCTGCTGGTCGGCGGGGACGCCGCGGGCAACCGGGTCGGGGTGCGCACCGACTCGATGACCGTGGCGAGCGTGAACGTCGCGACCGGCAACACCGTCCTGTTCAGCCTGCCGCGCAACCTGCAGTACGTCCGCTTCCCCGCGAGCAGTCCCCTGCACAAGGTGTTCCCCGACGGCTTCAACATCGAAGGAGAGGGCCTGCTCAACTCGGTCTGGTACTACGCCGACAACAACCCGCAGGTCATGGGGGGCAAGAACCGGGGCGCGCAGGCGCTGAAGGACGCCATCGGCTACACGCTCGGCCTGCACATCGACTACTACGCGATGGTCGACATGTTCGGCTTCGCGGCCATGATCGACGCCCTGGGCGGCCTCGACATCCGGGTCGAGCGGGACATCAAGTG
Organism: Microbispora sp. H10670; assembly: GCF_014161385.1. Taxonomy (NCBI): domain Bacteria; kingdom Bacillati; phylum Actinomycetota; class Actinomycetes; order Streptosporangiales; family Streptosporangiaceae; genus Microbispora; species Microbispora sp. H10670. Next base: position 59,775 of record NZ_JABBWW010000009.1, read on the forward strand.
GGGCGGCCACTTCGGCACGGCCGGGACCATCAGGGCCGGCTACCGGAGGCTGAGCGGCGAGGAGGTGCTCTGGTACGGCCGTTCCCGGGTCGACAGCGACGACTTCGCCCGGATGTCCCGCCAGCGGTGCGTCATCGGCGCGCTCGCCCAGCAGGCGACCCCGTCCAAGGTCCTCGCGAACTTCACCAGGATCGCCGCCGCGGCCCGCCACATGTTCCGCACCGACATCCCCCGCGACCTGCTGGAGCACCTCGTGCCGCTCGGCATGAAGGTGCGCAGCGCCAAGATCACCAGCCTCCAGTTCGTGCCGCCGCTCATTCACACCGGCAACCCGGACTGGGACAAGATCAGGGAGCTCACGAAGAAGGCGATCCGCGAGTCCATGGCCGACCAGGTTCCCATCGCGGCGACGGCCTCCCCCATGGTCACCGCCGGCGCCTCCGGCACGGCCTCCGCGTCCACCTCCGGTTCGCCCGGCGCGTCCCCCTCGTCCGCCACCTCGTCCACCCCGTCCCCGTCCCGTACGCCGATCGTGGCCGACGCGGGCGGCAGGAAGACCCCCACCCCGAACGACAAGGCCGCCAAGACCCTCGCCGAGCTGTGCGGCTTCTGACCGCGCACCGCTGAGGATTTCCCGCGAAGCCGTGGACGGCGCCGACGGTATGCAGCAGGGTTGTCACGTAACGTATCCACCCCGTCACGAAGTGGAACCGTCGTGCGCGTACTCATCCAGTTGCGTCCGTCCCCCGATGTGGTCGCCGCCGTCGCCGACCCGTCGGTCCCGTCCTCGGCCTCCGACGTGGCCGACGATCTGCCCGGGATCGTCATCGACCACTCGTACGCCCCGGTGGCCGTGCCCCATCCGATGCCCGCGGTCCCCGGCGGGGACCCGCTGTCGCTCAACCAGCCCCTGATCTTCTCCATGGCGCCGCAGGACGCCTCCGTCGTGGTCCGCGGGGAGATCGCCGACGACGAGCTGACCAGCAGGATCGCACTGCTGCCCGCGACCCGCCGCGACGTGGTCGCGGTGTACGCCGACCCGGCCATCGAGACCACGCTCACCTGCGCCGGCGACCCTCCCGTGGGCGACTGGCACGACGTCGAGCGGCTGCTGTGCCTGCCCGATCTCGCGGCCGAGGGCCTGGACGGCTCCGGCGTCCCCCTCGCGGTCATCGACACGGGCATCAACGCGGCGTACGTCTCCGCGGCGCGCGGCCGGGAGGTCACCGTCGATCACGAACGCAGCTGGAACCCCAAGAGCGTCTCCGGAACGCCGGGGGACTTCGCGGTCGACCACGGCTCGATGTGCGCCTTCGACGCGCTCATCGCCGCGCCGAAGGCGTCTCTCGTCGACGTGCCCGTGCTGCTGTCGCGGCGGCAGGGCGGTTCGACGCTCGACGGCCTGCTGTCCGACGCGATCGCCGCGTACGCGCACCTGCGCGAGGTCCTCGACGCCCAGCCGGCCGGGTCCCGGGCGCTCGTCGTGACCAACAGCTGGGGATCGTTCTCGCCGCGCTGGGACTTCCCGCCCGGCCATCCCGGCAACTACTCCGACAACCCCGCCCATCCGTTCAACCTGATCGTCGGCAGCCTGGCCGAGGCGGGGGCGGACATCCTGTTCGCCGCGGGCAACTGCGGCACGCAGTGCCGCGACAGCAGGTGCGCCTACCCGGACCGGCCCATCGTCGGGGCCAACTCGCACCCGCGCGCCCTGTCCATCGGCGGGATCGACACGGGCGGGACGCGCGTCGGCTACTCCTCCCAAGGCCCCGGGCGGCTGGCCGCGCGCAAGCCGGATCTGTGCGCCTACACCCACTTCACCGGTTCCCGCGCGCTCGGCGACACCGAGCCCGACTCCGGCACCTCGGCGGCCTGCCCCGTCGCGGCGGGGCTGGTCGCCGCCGTCCGCACCCGGTGGCCGTCGTCCACGCTCTCACCGGCCCAGCTCAGGACCCTGCTGCGGCGGACGGCCGACGACCGCAGTGCCGTAGGGTATGACCACGACTACGGGTACGGCGTGGTCGACGCCGCCGGCGTCATCGCCGCGCTGCGCCGCCGGGCGGCCAAGGCCGCCTGAGAGCCGCCGCGTGGTCCCGGCCGGGCGGCGTCGTAAACGACAGGGGAAGGCGGACCCGTGGCCGATGTGCTGATCACCGTGCGACTGCCCGCACCCGCGACCCTGGAGTCGGCCATGCGGCATCTCGACCTCGCCGAGGACGAGGTCGACACCGCGTACGGGCTGGTGCCGGTCGACCCCCGCAGGAACCTGTACGTCCTGCGGGTGACGGAGAGCGCGGGACGGCGCGTGGGCGACACCGGCGCCGGACCGCGCGGCGGGGACCGTCCACGTGCGGACGGCGGGCCGTACTCCGATCCGCCGATCGAGCCGTACGGCCCGCCGCGATGACCGGCACCGTCTGGATCGTGTCGGGGCCGCCGGGGGCGGGCAAGTCGACGGTCTGCGATCTGCTGCTGGCCCGCCTCGACCCGGTCCCCGCCCTGCTCGACAAGGACACGATGTACGGCGGCTTCGTCGGGGCGACCCTCGCCGCGTACGGCAGGCCGCCGGGCGAGCGCGAAGGGCCGTGGTACGACGAGCACGTCAAGCGGTTCGAGTACGACGGGATGACGGCGACCGCCCGGGAGATCCGGTCCCACGGCTGCCCGGTCATGCTGGGCGGCCCGTTCACCTCCCAGGTGCACGACACGGCGCACTGGCACGCGTGGGTGGAGGCCCTGGGCGGCCCGGAGGTGCGCCTTCTCTGGATCCGCTCCGACGGCCCCACGCTGCGCGAACGGCTGGTGCGCCGGGGCCTCGCCAGGGACGGGCGGAAGCTGGAGAGGTTCGCCGACTACCTGCGTGCCATCCGGGTCGACGAACCGCCCGCCGTGCCGTACGACGAGATCGACAACCGCCTCGGCGCGCCCCCGCTGGAGGCCCAGATCGACCGGCTCCTGGTGAGAGGGTAAGCGGCGTCCTCACCCGTTCCCGAGCGACGCTCCCGGGTGCCGGCGGTGCGTCACGTGTCGGCGGTGATCGTTCCAGGGACGGCTTGGAACGCCTGGATCACGAGCGCGGCGAAGCGCCTGGACGCCGCGATCCGGACGGCCTCCGACGTCGCGTGGATGCCCCGGTGGGCGGAGAGCATGAGGATCAGGTCGTCCAGGACGAAGTCGGCGCGCAGGTGACCGGTCTTCTTGGCGCGGCGGGCGAGTCCGGCGATCGCGTTCAGCGTGCGTTCACGGCCCGCCGCGAGATCCACCTGACCGGGATAGGCCGCCATGAAGGCGTCCGTGAAGCCTCGGTTGCGTGCGTGCAGGTCACAGATCCTCTCGACGACGAGGCGGAAGCCGCGCCACGCGTCCGGGTCGGCACTCCCCTCGTCGACGATGGCGTGGCAGGCGCGCATCTCGTCCTCGAACGCCTCGGTGACCAGCGCCTGCTTCGTCGGGAAACGGCGATACAGGGTGGCGGGGCCGACTCCGGCGCGCCGGGCGATCTCCCGCATCGGGACGTCCAGGCCTTCTGCGGCGAACAGCGCGCGAGCCGCGCCGAGGATGCGCTCACGGTTGTCCAGGGCGTCGGAACGCAGGATGTGAGGCGGAGGGTCGGTCACCGCTCTCACTTTAGTCAAGTGGACGGTGGCGTCCGTTACGGTCCGAGAGCACGGACGCCGCCGCGCGTCGTGGAGCATTCCCAGCATCCGGCCGGTACCGGCCCATCCCAGAAGGTGGAGACGACAGTGTTGGCAGTCGCGATCCGGGAGTTCGGAAGTCCAGAAGGCCTGGCGCTCATCGACCGGACGGCCCCGGCTCCCGCCGCCGGGCAGGTGCTGATCGCCACGGAGGCGATCGGCGTCGGCGGCGTCGACGCCATGATCCGGAGTGGCGCCCTGGCCGCCTACGGCTTCGAGAAGGGCCACATCCCCGGCAGCGAGGTGGCGGGCACCGTGATCGCCGTGGGCGACGACGTCGACACCTCGTGGATCGGCCGGCGGGTGTGGGCGTTCACCGGGCTGGGCGGCGGCTACGCCGAGCAGGCGATCGCCTCGGTCGAGGAGATCGTCCCCCTCCCCGCCGGCCTGTCCGCCGTCGACGCGGTGACGCTCGGCAGCTCCGGAGTGGTGGCCCACTTCGGCCTCTCCCATGCCCGCTTCGCGCCCGGCGAGTCGGTGCTGGTGCGCGGCGCGGCCGGCAGCATCGGGATCGCGACGGTCCAGCTCGCGGCGCGCGGCGGCGCCGGCGCGGTGGCGGTCACGACCTCGTCGCTCCAGCGCGGCGAGCGCCTGCGCGCGCTCGGCGCGACCCACGTGCTGGACCGCTCCGGCGACGGCGGCCGGCACGCTCCCGCCGGCCACGACGTCGTCATCGACGTCGTGGCCGGCCCTGACCTGCCCTCCTTCCTCGCCATGCTCAACCCGAACGGCCGCATGGTCGTCGTCGGCACCGTCGGAGGGCAGCCGCCCGCGGACTTCGGCACGACGCTGATGGCGGCGTTCCGGAAGTCGACGTCCTTCGCCACCTTCAGCGCAGACATCGTGGCCGCACCCGACCGGCGGGCCGTGCGGACCGGGCAGTTCGCCGCCGCGAGCCGCGGCGAGCTGCGCACGGTGGTGCACGAGGTGCTGCCGCTGGAACAGGCCGTGTCGGCGCACTACAAGATGGACGCCGGCGAGGTGTTCGGCAGGATCGTCCTCACCCCGTAGTCCTCACCGTGAAGTCCTCGCGTCGCAGGTCACACGATCTCGTGGCCGTACGCGGCGGCGAGGGGCCCCAGGTCGGGGACGCCGAAGACCGCGCGCATCGACGCGAACACCTCGGCCTTGTCCTCGCCGTACCGGCGGACATGGGCCGCGTAGGCGTCGGCGGTGACGAATCTCGGCGGGTCGGTCTTGCTGTGGAACTTGTCCGCGAACATCACGAGCTCCTCCTCGGCCGACTCCGCGAGGTAGTCGCGGGGCGGCAGCGGCAGCCCCTGTCGCAGCACGTCCTCCCGGCTGATCCCCACACCGGTGTGGTGGGAGCAGAACCGGCACAGGCTCTCGGGCAGGCCCTCCGCGCGGAGCAGTTCGTGACCGAGGAGCCCGTGGCGCACGTAACCCGCGTGGTCGAGCCGTCCGTCCTCGTCGTAGAGCCGGTAGACGCCGATGTCATGTAGGAGGCTTCCGGCCCGCACCAGCTCGGCGTCGACGTCGAGCCCGGCGCGGCCGGCCAGTCGCAGGGCGATCGCGCAGACGATCTCGCAGTGCGTGTGGACGAGGTCGAACGCCTCCTCCGAGGGCGCGTGTCTCTCGTGCAGCGCACGGATCTCGGCGTCCGTCGGAAGCCGCATGCGCGGAGTCCGGCAACCGACGATCATGGGCCCCTGAGACCCCTCCTCAGGAGGGGACGCGGTCGGTGATGGCCTGACGCAGGCCCTGGATCTCCGCGCGCAGGGCGGCCATCTCGGCCAGCACCTCGACGTCCTCCCGGCGCTCGGCTCGGCGTTCCTCCTGGCTCTCCTCCTCCATCGCGCTGACCACGACCGCGATGAAGAGGTTGAGCACAACGAAGGTGCAGACCAGCACGAACACGACGAAGTAGACCCAGGCCGAGGGGTGGGTGTCCATGACCTCGCGGTTGATGTCCGACCAGCCGTCCCCGGTCATGACCTGGAACAGGGTGAACAGCGAGGTCGGCAGGTCGCCGAAGTATTCGGGTGCGGAGGCGCCGTACAGCTTGGTGCCCATGACCGCGGCGACGTACAGCACGAGGCCGAGCAGGACCACGATCGAGGTCATCCCGGGGATGGCGGTGAGCAGCGCGGAGACCACCCGCCGCAGTGACGGCACCACCGAGATCAGCCGCAGCGCCCGCAGCACGCGCAGGGCCCGGAGCACCGACAGCCCGCCCGCGGTGGGAAGGAACGAGACGCCGATGATCAGCGTGTCGAAGACGTTCCAGGGGTCGCGGAGGAAGCGCCACCGGTAGACGTAGGCCTTGGCGAGGATCTCCGCGACGAAGACGTAGAGCGCGGCGTGGTCGGCGACGTGCAGCACAGTGCCGTAGCGGGCGACCGCCTCGGCAGAGGTCTCGACGCCCAGCGTGGCCGCGTTGATCAGGATCACCACGGTGATCGCCTGCTGGAACCGCGGCGACTCGATCACCCGGCGGACACGTTCACGCACGAAGGACTCCTGGGGGAGGGAAGATCGCCACAGAGCCTAGTGCCACCGGCCGACATCTCCGTCTCCGCGCGGCACGCCCGGGCCGGGACGCTCTCGTGGTCGCGTGCCGGTGCCGGTGCCGGCGTACGGAAGAGCTCGGCGGCCACGATGAAGGTCACGTCCACGCATGGTGGACGGAGAGGACGGAGACGGATGACCCGTCGCGGAGCCCTGCTCCTGGCGGCCGTGCCACCCCTCGGCGCGTGCGCCGCCCCGGCGATCGACGCGGTCCCTCACCGACCCGCCGCCGGTCCGGCACAGGCGGCCGTGGAACCAGGCGACGGCTCATCGGAGCTTGTCACCTGCGCGGGGCGACGCGCCAGACGGTGTCGCCCGCGTCGTCGGCGACCAGGAGGCCTCCCGCCTTGTCGAGGGCGACTCCGACGGGGCGTCCATAGGTCGTGCTGTCGCCGGGGCCGGGCTTGAAGCCGGTGAGGAAGTCCCGCGGCCTGCCGCTGGGCATGCCATGGGCGAACGGCACGTAGACGACCTTGTATCCGACGGGGTCTCCGCGGTTCCAGGACCCGTGCTCACCGATGAAAGCGCCGCCCCGGTAGGCCGGGGGAAACGAGGTGCCCGTGGAGAAGGCGAGCCCCAGGGGAGCGGTATGGGCACCCAGTGAGTAGTCCGGTCGCGACGCCCTGGCGACCAGGTCAGGGCGCGCGGGCGTGACCCGGTCGTCGACGTGGTGACCCCAGTAGCTCCACGGCCAGCCGTAGAAGTCGCCGTCGCGGACTCTCGTCAGGTAGTCGGGGGACACGTCGTCGCCGAGGACGTCGCGTTCGTTGACGACCGCCCAGAGCGTGCCGGTGGCCGGTTCGAGGCCGAGACCGTTGGGGTTCCTGATCCCGGACGCGTAGACGCGTGCGCCGCCTCCGCCGGGATCGACCTGGAGCACGGCGGCGCGCCCGCGCTCGGCCTCCAGGCCGTGTTCGCCCGCGTTGCTCCCCGACCCGACCGTGACGTAGAGCTTGGAGCCGTCTGCGGCGGCGAACAGGTTGCGGGTCCAGTGGTTGTTGTATCCGCCGGCCGGCAGATCGAGGATCTTCTCTCCCGGAGCGGTGACCCGGGTGTCGCCGAGCCTGTACGGGAAGCGCCACACGCCGTCGGTGTTTGCGACGTAGAACACGGCCTCGGTGCCCGGCGGAGCGTCAGGTTCGACGGCGTACGGCGGCACCGCCCTCAGCAGGGCCATGCCGAACGGCTGGTTGAGGTGATCCAGGAACGTGCCGCGGAAATCTGCGACGCCGTCGCCGTCGGTGTCCCGCAGCAAGGTGATCCGGTTCGCGCTCCGTTGCCGCGTCGCGCCGTCGTTGCGGCGCAGCCAGGACAGCACGCCCATCACGATCGACTCGGCGGGCTTCGGCGAGGTGGCGGATTCGGCGACGAGCACGTCGCCGCCGGGAAGCAGGTAGAGCCAGCGGGGGTGGTCCAGCCCGCCCGCGAACCGGGTGACGGTGAAACCCTCGGGCGCGGTGGGCGTCACGCCGGCGGGCCAGCCCACGACGTCGGGCGCCTCGACCTTAGGGACGGGGAACGTGTCCGGCTCCTCGAGCCGGGGATCCGCCCCGAGGCGCGCCTCCGTCTGAGACGGGCCGCCCCGTCCGACGGCGGCGAAGACCCCCACCGTCGCGAGGACGGCGAGCAGGACCAGCGCGAGGAGGGCGCGGACCGCGATCCGCGCCAACCGGCGGCGCCTCACCTCCGGGGACATCTCGCACCTCCCGGCGACGGCGGAGAGATCGGCGAGGACGTACGGCCCGGCGGCCGGCGAAGCGGCTGAACCGGAGGATCCGCGTGTTCCACGGCATGACCTTTCGACGGCGGTCTCACGACGACTCCCACCGTGGTGGATCAGCGGGGTGCGCGGACTCCGTCCATGGGCGCGTCATGGTGGCCGCCCGGCCCGGCCGGCCTCACCTGCTGGGTCGGCCGGACGGGCCACCTCGCGGAGTCGTACCGGCCGTTCGGAGGAGCCGGGCCCGGCGTGCCGGCGGAAGCGTCCGAGATCGGCGCGCGCCGGGGCTCAGCGGGTGGCGGAGTCAGCGGGCGGCGGCGTCGACGGCCTGGGCGGACAGCACGTGGTCGAGGACCATGAGGGCGCAGCCGGTGATCCCGGCGCCCGGCCCGAGGCGGCCGCGCTCGATGCGCAGGCTGCGGGTGGCGAGCTGGGTGGAACGCCGGTAGACGATCTCGCGTACGCCCGACACCAGCGGCTGGAACATCTCGGCGACGTCGCCGCCGAGGACCACGACGGCGGGGTTGAGCAGGTTGACCGCGCCGGAGATGACCTCGCCCAGCCAGCGGCCCGCCTGCCGTACGACGGCCATGGTCTCGGCGTCGCCGGCCCGCACCAGGGCGGTCACGTCGGCGAGGGACGCGACGTCGCGGCCCTTGGCGCGCAGGTCGCGCAGGATCGCGGTGCCGCTGGCCACCGAGTCGACACAGTCGAGGTTGCCGCAGCGGCACAGCACGCCGCCGCCGTCCCGCACCGGGATGTGCCCGATCTCTCCGGCCGCGCCGAGCGCGCCCCGCAGGATGCCGCCGCCGGAGATCACTCCCGCGCCGATCCGGGTGGAGACCTTGACGAACAACAGGTCGTCGAGCTCGGCGGCGTAGACGCTCCGGTGCTCGCCCATCGCGATGACGTTCACGTCGTTGTCGACGAGCACCGGCACGCCGAACCGCTCGGCGATGACGGGCGGGATCACCACGCCGGTCCAGCTCGCCATGACGCGGGCGCTTTCGACCCGTCCCGCCGCGAACTCCACGGTGGCCGGGACGCCGAGGCCGATGCCGGCCACGTCGCCGCGGCCGTCCAGCAGCTTCTCCCAGGTGTCCATGAGCAGGGGGAGCACGACGCCGGGGCCCTCCTCGACGTCGATGTCGATGTCGGTGCGGTGCAGCACCTCCCCCGCGAGGTCGCAGATCGCGATCTGGGTGCGGCGGGCGCCGAGCGAGGCCACCGGGACGACTCCCCCGCCGGCGTGGAACCGCAGCCGCATGGGCGGGCGGCCACCGGTGGACGGCCCCTCGGCGTCCTCCACGATCAGCCCGCGCTGGAGCAGGTCGGAGACGCGGTGCGCGACGGCCGGCCGGGACAGGCCGGTAACGCGGCCGATGTCGGCGCGCGTCACCGCCTCCCCGCTGCGGATGAGCTGGAGGACTTCACCAGGAGTGGCTAAACGTGACATCAAGCAGAAGTGAAGCACACGCGCTCACCGAAGTTCAATGACTTATTCATTTCGAGTTACAAAACTAGGCTTGATAACTGGCATAACTACCCGATACTGTCCCTCCTGTGCCAGATCGACGCCTTCGCCCGGTCAGCGGACGTGGCGTCGGGCCGGGCACGAGATCGACCTCGCCGGCGCCAGGGGGCTCCGGCGAAAGCAGGACCCGCCGCAGCGGCCGCGCCCGGCACGAGGAGGACCTTCCGTGACTGACCCCGTGGTTTCCCCCGTGGTTGCCGAGGTCACCGACCGCGTCGTCACGCGCAGCCGCGACACCCGCCGGGCCTACCTGGAGCAGGTGCGTCGCGCCGGGGCCGAACTGCGCGAGCGGGGGCCGGCCCGGGGGCGGCTCGCCTGCGCCAACCTGGCCCACGGCTTCGCCGCCGCTCCGGCCGAGGACAAGCTCGACCTGCGGGGCGCGGCCAAGCCCGGCGTGGCCATCGTGACCTCGTACAACGACATGCTGTCGGCGCACCAGCCGTACGAGACGTACCCGCCGGAGCTCAAGCGGGCGGTCCGCGAGGCGGGCGGCGTGGCGCAGGTGGCGGGTGGCGTGCCCGCGATGTGCGACGGCGTGACCCAGGGCCGGGCCGGCATGGAGCTGTCCCTCTACAGCCGCGACCTGATCGCCATGGCGACCGCGATCGCGCTGTCGCACGACATGTTCGACGCGGCGCTGCTGCTCGGGGTCTGCGACAAGATCGTCCCGGGGCTGCTCGTCGGCGCGTTACGCTTCGGCCATCTGCCCGCGGTGTTCGTGCCCGCCGGGCCGATGACCTCCGGCCTGCCCAACAAGGTCAAGGCCCGGGCCCGGCAGGCCTTCGCCGAGGGCAAGATCGGCCGTGGCGAGATGCTCGACGCCGAGGCCGCCTCCTACCACTCCCCCGGCACCTGCACCTTCTACGGCACCGCCAACTCCAACCAGCTCCTGATGGAGGTCATGGGGCTCCACCTGCCGGGCGCGACGTTCGTCAACCCGCACACCGAGCTGCGGCAGGCGCTGACCCGGGCGGCGGCGCGGCGGGCCGTGGAGATCACCCCGCACGGCGCGGAGTACACCCCGCTCGGCGAGGTCGTGGACGAGAAGGCGATCGTCAACGCGGTCGTCGCGCTGCTCGCCTCGGGCGGCTCCACCAACCACACGATGCACCTGGTCACGATGGCGGCCGCCGCCGGGATCACCCTGACCTGGGATGACATGGCCGCCCTGTCCAAGGTCGTGCCGCTGATCACCCGGATGTACCCCAACGGCCAGGCGGACGTGAACCACTTCCACGCCGCGGGCGGCATGGCGGTGTTCATCGGCGACCTGCTGGACGCCGGGCTCCTCCACGCCGACGTGCTGACCGTGGCCGGGCGCGGCCTCGGCCACTACCGCACGGCTCCCACCCTGAAGGAGGGCGTGCTGGTGTGGGAGGAGCGGACCGAGCCCAGCACCGACCCCGACGTCCTGCGGCCGGTCGCCGAGCCGTTCTCCCCCGACGGGGGCATCCACATGCTGTCGGGCAACCTGGGCCGCGCGGTGAGCAAGGTCTCCGCCGTCAAGCCCGAGCACCTGGTCATCGAGGCCCCGGCCCTGGTGTTCGACGACCAGCTCGACCTGCTCGCCGCGTTCGACCGGGGCGAGCTGAACGGGCGGGACTTCGTCGCGGTCGTCCGCTACCAGGGTCCCCGCGCCAACGGCATGCCGGAGCTGCACAAGCTCACGCCGCCGCTGGCCGTGCTGCTCGACCGCGGCCAGAAGGTCGCGATCGTGACCGACGGCCGCATGTCCGGCGCCTCGGGGAAGGTCCCCGCGGCGATCCACCTCTCCCCCGAGGCCGCCGACGGCGGGCCGATCGCGCTGCTGCGCGACGGCGACGTGATCCGCCTCGACTCCGCCGCCGGGACGCTCACCGTGCTCGCCGACCTCACCGGACGCACGCCCGAGGGCGCGCCCCTGACCGACGAGCAGTGGACCGGCACCGGCCGCGACCTGTTCGCCTCCTTCCGCCGTACGGTCGGCCCCGCCGAGCGCGGCGCGAGTGTCTTCGGGGGCACCGCGTGAGCCTGCCCTGGCTGGTCGCCGACGTGGGCGGCACCAACGCCCGGTTCGGTTTGGTGACCCGGCGCGGAGGGCAGCCGGAGGCGGTAACCGTACTCGACGTTTCCCAGCATCTCGGCCTTGCCGATGCCGTAGCCGCCTATCTCGCAGACCATGCGGGCGGAGTTCGGCCGGGGGCCGCGTGCCTGGCGATCGCCGGTCCGGTCGACAGAGACCGGTACCGGCTGACGAACGCGGGATGGTCGGGTTCCGTGAACGACCTGGGCATCCCGCGTACGGTGCTCCTCAACGACTTCGAGGCCCTCGCGATCTCACTGCCCCACCTCGCGGGCAATGATCTCGTGTCGCTCGGCGGCCCCCCGCCGTCGCCCGGCCTGACGAAGGCCGTGCTGGGCCCGGGCACCGGGCTCGGGGTGGCGGGGCTGGTCCCCGTACGAGAGGGCTGGCTGCCCGTGGCCGGCGAGGGCGGGCACGTGGCGGTCCCGGTCGTGACGGACCTGGAGATGGAGATCGTGCGGGCGCTGCGCGCCGACGGCCTGCCGTACGTGGACGCCGAGCACCTGCTGTCGGGCACCGGGCTGCCGCGCCTGCACCGCGGCCTCGCGCTCGTACGCGGCGTCGCGCCGGACGCGCGGACGGCTCCCCAGGAGACGGCCCGGGAGACGTCCCGGACGGCGGGTACCGTGACGACGGGAGCCCGGGCGACGGCGGCCGGGGCCGCGACGCCCGGGTTGACGGCGGCTACCGGGTTGACGGCGGCGCAGATCACCTCGTCGGACGACCCGCTGTGCGTCGAGACCGTGGAGGTCTTCCTCGCGCTGCTCGGCGGGTTCGCCGGCGGCGTGGCCCTGACGTTCGGCGCGCGGGGCGGGGTCTACCTGGGCGGCGGCGTGCTGCCCCGGCTGGCCGCGCGCATCCCGGGCAGCGCGTTCCGGGCCCGGTTCGAGACGACCGCTCCGGCGCTGACGGACTACGCCGCCGCGATCCCGACCTCGCTGATCGTCGCCGAGCAGCCGGCGCTGACGGGTGCGGCCGCCTGGCTCGCCCAACGATTCCCCGAAGTGGAGCTGTGATGAGCAACCTTCTCGACCTCGCGCCGGTCGTCCCGGTGGTCGTCCTCGACGACGCGGAGAGCGCCGTCCCCCTCGCCCGGGCGCTGGTGGCGGGCGGCCTGCCGGTCATCGAGGTGACTCTGCGCACCCCGGCCGCCCTCGACGCGATCCGGCGGATCGCCGCCGAGGTGCCGGAGGCCGTGATCGGTGCGGGCACCGTACGGTCGCCGGAGGACGTGGAGTCCGCGGTCGCGGCGGGTTCCCGGTTCCTCGTCTCCCCCGGCACCACCCCCGGGCTGCTCGCGGCCATGCTCGCCTCGGGCGTGCCGTTCCTGCCGGGCGTGGCCACGGCCACCGAGGCGATGACGCTGGCCGAGCGCGGCGTGCGTGAGCTGAAGTTCTTCCCGGCGGAGCCGGCCGGCGGCGTCTCCTATCTCAAGGCGCTGAGCGGCCCGCTGCCCGACGTCCGCTTCTGCCCCACCGGCGGGATCACCCCCGCGAGCGCGCTGTCCTATCTGGCCCTGTCCAACGTGGGGTGCGTGGGCGGAAGCTGGCTGACACCGCGTAGCCTGGTGTCCGCAGGCGACTTCGCGAGGATCGAGAAGCTCGCCGCCGAGGCCGCGGCGCTGCGTCCCTGAGCCCCTTTCGCCCGCACGGAAATCCCCGACCGGCCCTCCGGCCACGCCGGGACCCCTAGCGGGCCGCGGGGCCCGGGGCCTTCCCGCGCCCGACCGCACAAGCTCGCCGGCCGAGCCACCCTCCCTCGGTGACGCCGGTGGCCATGCTCGTGGACCGTGACCCGGCCACACGTTCATGGACTCCGGGCCCGTGCGCCGCTCACCCGCGGCGTGCGGGCCCTCTCCGTTCAGGGCCGGGTCGCGGTCATGACGAGGCCGGTGTCACCGTCCCAGAGGTCAGCGCCGCCTGCACGATGCGGATCGCCTCGCCCGTGTCGATGCCGACGCCGGCGACCACGGCCGCGTAGTCGGCGGCGGCCCGGCGGGCCCGCTCCAGGCCGTCCTCGCCGGCGGCCGACACGAACGAACCCGCCCGCCCGCGCGTTTCGATGAGTCCTGCCTCCTCCAGCTCCCGGTACGCCCGGCCGACCGTGTTCACGGCCAGGCCAAGGTTGGCCGCGAGCTGGCGGATGGTCGGAAGGCGGGTGCCCACGGCAAGCGTGCGATCCTGAATCTGCCGGGCGAGCTGGGCCCGCAGCTGCTCGAACGGCGGCACCGGCGAGGCCGCATCGATGACGATCATCGGACGCTCATCACCCGCCGGGCCACCGTCGCGCTCGACGGCGTCCTGACACGGAGCGCGACGCACACGACCATGCCCAAGATCACGTTGACGACCGCAGCGGCGCTCCACCAGCCGGGCGCGGTGCCGAACAGCAGCACCATGGGCAGCGACCACTGCACGCTCGGCGTGGTGAGATCGCGGGCGTCCTCGACGCGCATGATGACGTCGGCGGTCAGCGACTCCTCGTCCTCCGCCACGACCGGGCGCCGCAGCAGGTGGCGCAGTTGCACGGCGGTGATGGCCGTCACGCCGAGCAGGCCGATCAGCAGGACGACGGCCGGCTGCCGCACGGTGGGGTCGGGAACGGCCAGGGCGCTCCAGGCCAGCACCATCGCACCGGCGAACGTGGCGACCGCGAAGACGGCGTACGGCAGGCCGAGCACGGCCCGCCAGCTGGGCTGGATCGGATGGGCGGCCCTGCGGGACAGCGTCGCGCCCGCCCGCTGATCGACGCGTCGCACCCACCAGTCGAGCAGCGACTGTGCGAGCAGCAGCACGGCCACCAGCGCGGTCAGGACCAGCAGCGGCAGCGGTCGATGCGGCTGGAAGCCGCCGAAGGCGGAACTGGCGAGCCGGTCGTAGGCCGCGGCGAGCGCGCTCGCGATGATCAGCACGGCCAGGATGAGGTGAGCGGCGAGGCGGGCGCGTCTCCGGACCGACAGCCGGCCGGCCAGCAGCGGGGTCGGGCGGGCACCGGACAGGCCGTGCCGGGCCAGCCATGCGTCCGCCAATCGCAGGTCGGTCGCAGGCGCCGACGGGCCGGTGTCCGATAAAGGTTCATGGGCCATGACCCCCCCCTTTGTCGCAAGGTTTGTAGCAACATCATGAGACATGCCTTGAGACAAAGTCAACGCCCCGTGACCCTCGCCGGGACGTCGCCGGCTTGAGGTCCCGTGCGGCGAGCGTTCCACGCCGCCTACGATCGGCGCGTGCTCACCGTGTTCACTCACGAGGGCACCGGCCGGCGCGTCTCCTGTCGAGTGGGGCCTGGCTCGTATCCGAGGGCGCTCGACGCCTACTGTTCACCTTCGGAGGCGCAACCGGGGGCCGACGATCGCCGTCTCCTTGGTGTGGACGGTTATCGCACCCTTTTGGCCCTCGTGCTGGCGGCCGGCGTCGGCCTCGCTCCGGTCGCTTCGGCGGCGGCCGATCCGGCGTCGGGATGGCAGGTGAGCCTGCGCGGCGGGGCCGGTTCGTCCGTCGACGACCTCGCCGCCACCGGGCCCGCCGACGCGTGGGCCGTGGGCGCGCGCAGGACCGGGACGCTGGATCCGAGGAACGGCTCCTACTTCACGGCTCCCCTGATCGAACACTGGGACGGGCGCAGGTGGGCGACGGCCGCGAACCCCGCGGGTCCCACTGCACTGGCACACTGGTAGCCGAGACGGCGCGAAGTGGCAGCAGATCCGCCTGCCCGGCGACGTCGTCAAGGATCTCTCCCCCGACGGCCGGGGCGGTGTGCTCGCGGCCTCGTACCGGCAGTCGACCACCGCGACGCCTGACGGGCAGGATCCCTATGCCTACACCACCTTGTCCGTCGACCTCCTCCGCCACACCGGCCGGAAACTGACCCGCCAGACCGTCACTCCCGCGTCGAACGGCTTCGAGTGGTCGGACCTCGTCGCCGTCCCGGGCACCGGTTCGGTGCTGGCCGCGGGTTTCAACCGGCGGCCTCCCCAGGGCCACGTCGTCTTCCGCTACGACGGCTAGGACCTCGCGTGGGCCTTCAGGCTCGACTCGTCCCCTCACGGGCGAAGTTCGGTTCCGCCGCTTCCAGGCGCGGCACCGAGATGCCCAGCCGTCGTGCTTCGGCCAGGGTGTCCCGGCAGACCTCACGCGGCTCCTCGGCGTCGGGGTCGGAGTGCGCCGCGAAACTCACGCGCGCGAACGCGACATGAGCGGTCAGCCAGGCGAGCACGGGGGCCGTCAGCCAGGTGGGCGCACGGAACAGCAGCACACCGCCCCGGTGACGGCGCAGGTCGACGCCGCGCGCCTCGAGGAGCGGCAGAAGCTCGCGGCCGGCCAGCAGCGCCTCGCGCAGGTCGCCCGTCGCCCCGGCCAGCTTCGACAGGGAGCCCAGCCGCAGGCCCTGCGAGAACAGGGCGGCGTCCGACGCAAAATGGACCCACAGCCAGCCGCGGAAGTCAGGCCGCTCCTTGAGCCGGAGCCCGGCCTCGCGAAACGCCTGGCGCACGGCCCGTTCACGGCCGGTCGGGGGCCGGCCGAGAGTGCCGAAGACGACCGACGGCAGCAGCGCCCCACGGAGCACGCCGTCCGCGCCGAAACCGCCACCGGCCTGGGGAAAGCCCCAGGCGATCCGGTCGACGGGGAGAGCGCCGATCGCGGCCGGCGGCTCGGTCCAGAGGTTGCCGAAGACCAGCACCGTGGCCTGGCCGACACGCGGGGACAGGAAGGCCGTCGCCTCCGGGAGGCGGTGGTGCGGCACGCTGAGCACGATCAGGTCGAAGTCGTGGTCCGGCTCCAGCGCCTCGCGGCAGCGCACCGGCCACCTCTCGACGACGCGCCGCCCCCACAGCCGGCGCCGCATATCGATCAGGTCGAGGTCCACCGCGTCTCCGTACGTCGCCGCGCGGCCCGGCCGGACGTAGAACTCGACGTCATGTCCCGCCTGTCGCAGGGCCCAGCCGTAGACGGTGGCGATCACGCCTCGGCCGAACATCAGGATCTTCACACTGCACCTCGTGGGGTACGATCGATTCGGAGACAATCTCCACTTTGCAAAATATGGAGGCCATCTCCACTTGTCAACGCGAGGTAGCTCATGACCGCAGGCAAGCCACTGCGGGCCGACGCCCAACGCAACCGCGATGTCCTGATCGCCAAGGCACGAGAGATCTTCGACGCAGGCGAGTTCTTCGACCTGCGCTTCGATGACTTCGCACGCCTGGCCGGGGTGGGCACCGGCACGTTGTACCGCCACTTCCCCACCCGGGAGGCGCTGGCCGAGGCGGTCTACCACGGGGAAGTCGCCGCGCTGTGCGACCGCGCCCGCCGGCTACAGGCCACGCTGCCCGCGGCGGAGGCTCTGGCGACCTTCCTGCGCGGCATGGTCGACCACATAGCTGCCCACAAGGGCCTGGCCCGGACGCTGGCCACGCTCATGGCCGATCGCTCGGGTGCCCTCGCCGAGGGCAGCCTGGCGCTGGAGCAGGCTGTCACCGACCTGATGGCCGCCGCCGTGCGGGACGGCTCCGTTCGCGACGACGTGGATGCCGGTGCCGTGATGATGGCGCTGCACGGCATCGGTGCGGCCCATGACCGCCCCGCATGGCGGGCCGAGGCCGACGATGTCATCACCCTCGTGCTGGACGGGCTGCGCCGCCCGCTGTGACAAGGTGCGACACGAGGTCGCATGCCGCGAGCCAAGGGTCCGGTCAGTGGTACGGCGGCGCCGACGTGCGACAACCGTACGGTGATCTCAGCCCGAGCCCCGGGGCACCGGCGGACGAGCAGGGTCGCTTACAACAGGTGCGCGACCATCTCGGCGAACTCCTCGGGGGAAGCGATCCGCACACCCAGAGATTCGGCCTTCGCCCGCTTGGACCCCGCGGCGTCTCCTGCGACGACCAGCGAGGTCTTCGCCGAGACGCTGGAGGACGCCCGGCCTCCGGCCCGCTCGATGAGCTCGTTCATCTGGTTGCGAGACAGTGCCGCCAACTGCCCGCTCATCGCGCCCGTGACCACGACCGTCATCCCGGTCAGCGGCAGCGCACCCGGCCCGTCCTCACCCGACGCCGGGGTGGTCGTGCCGACCTCGTCACCGGCGGGCGCCGCCGCATCAGGCTCCACCATGTTCACCCCGGCCCGGACGAGCTTGTCGATGAGGTCGCTCAGCTCGGCCAGGTCAAGGACATTGATCTCGGCGTTGGCGATGCTCGCCCACGCCTTCCTCGCCGCGGTTACCGCCCACCAACGAGCCGACCAGTCGGCTGGACCCGAGCTGGCGCCATTGACGCTCGGCGAGACCCGGCGCCTACTCGTCCGGCTGCTCATGCAGACCGCCCACAGCATGACTGACCTACTCCGCTGGTCCCGCTGGCGGCGACATCATCAAGCCCGTGCCCGGGTCAGCCATTACCGGCGACAAGCTCTTTACGAGCCCGGATCAGGAACTACGGTGCCCGG
The DNA here is from genome assembly GCF_014161385.1 of Microbispora sp. H10670. NCBI lineage: Bacteria > Bacillati > Actinomycetota > Actinomycetes > Streptosporangiales > Streptosporangiaceae > Microbispora > Microbispora sp. H10670. The sequence continues at coordinate 77,758 of NZ_JABBWW010000009.1, forward strand.
AAGAACCACCCGCGACCTGCCGCCCGACACCCGCGCTCACCGTCTGTGCCACCCATCGCGGGCGTCGGCGCCCGGCACGCGACAACCGCCGAACAGCGCTGGCGGCGGGCGCAAACTCACCCGGCACACCGTCGACTTTGCACGGCGCACCACTGCGGCAGGCCAGAGATTCCATGCGGCACGCCACCGCGGCACGGCCACGGGAACCCGGGCGTCCCCCACAGCCCCGCAGGTAGCCACAGGCCCTGGGCCGCCCCCCTGGCGGCCATAACTTTTCGCTATCGCCCGGTGGTCGCGTGTTAACACAGCCGACATCGACCGATATGTCATGAAGCCTTTCCTGATCACCCCTTTATGGTGACACCGCTTTCGACGTGAAAATCCATCCCGGAAGACGCCATTTCGAGCGAGCCGTAAATTCCCCCAGGCACCGCCGCTGCCACAGCGATGACCAGCATCGACACCTCCGATAACACTTGCCCAAAATCCGGATATCCGGATTGTTGAGTCAACTCCGTACCAAGGGTTAACCCTCCAGTCAAGGCGTTGATCGGGTCTTCATTTCATGAAATACCGGATTCGCCTAACAAAACGACAAGGAGGAAATCCTTCGTGAAACTGTCCCCCCCGGTCACCCGCACAAGCCGCTTCGCGGCGGCGGCCGCCGCCGGACTCGCCCTGGTGACCATCGCCGGGACCCAGGCGGCCGTCGCCCAGGACCCGGCCCCGGCCAAGGAAGTCCATACCCAGGCCATCGAGCCCACGGGCGCGGTGCCCGGCGGATACGCCTCGTGGAAGGACCTGCTGGCCACCCAGCAGCGGCTCGTCCAGGCCGCCGACCACATCACCGCCGCGGTGCAGGAGCAGGGCGGCGGCGGCCTCGCCGGCATCGTGGTATCCGCCGAGAACCGCGAGCTGCGCCTGTACTGGAAGGGCCAAACCCCCAAGTCGATCGACGAAATCTCCGGTGAGCTCGGCAGCGACCTGAAGCTGAGCGTCCTTCCCGCGCGTTTCACCGCCAAGCAGCTGGCCGCCGCCTCAGCCCGGATCGCCAAGAGGGGCGGCAGCGCGATCACCTCGATCACGCCCAACGTGGACGGCTCGGGCCTGACGCTCAGCGGGCTCACTGCGGCCAAGGCCCGCTCGGCGATCTCGGAGGAGAGCGTCCCGGTCGCCGTACAGACGGGCGAGCGCCCGGCCCTGGCCACCCGCTGGAACGACTCGCCGCCCTGGTGGGGCGGCGCGGCCTGGAGGAACGCCAACCTCGGCAGCGGCTGCTCCACCGGCTTCGCCGTGACCTACGGCGGAGCCACCAAGATGCTGACCGCCGGGCACTGTGGCGACGTCGGCCAGACGGCCACCGACCCCACCGGTGAGGTCATCGGCGGCATCAGCCAGGACAACAACAGCTACGACGTCGCGCTGATCAACGCCGGCACCCAGGGATACGTCTACAACAATTCCGTCGGCAACATCTCCACCGAGTTCAGCTCCCTCGTCATCGGCACCGCGAGCAGCTACGTCGGCATGTACCTGTGCACCTCGGGCGCCTACTCCGGCACCGTCTGCAACAGCCAGGTCACGGCGACCGGGGTCACGATCATCACGGGCTACACGATTTACAACTTGGTCCGCGCGGAGCAGACCGCCCACACCAACGCCGCCGGCCAGGGCGACAGCGGCGGCCCGGTGGAGCTCGTCAACCCCTCCAACACGACCCAGGTCTACGCGACCGGCGTCATCACCGCCATCGACACCAGCGCCGCCGTCCCGTGCACCGGCTACGTGACCAGCGGCCGGATCTGCTCCTGGCGGTTCTACTACGCGCCGTGGGCCAACGCGACCACCGCGTTCCCGGGCATCGCGATCAAGATCGGCTGACCGTACGAGCCGTTCGGCACGGAACTCGGCACGGGGCGGGGCCGGCGCGTTTCGCCGGCCCCGCCCAATCCGCACTCGTACGCTGACGACGACAGGCGGGCAGGACGGCCCGCCCGGGAAGGAGCGCGGGGACATGGACCTGTATGAGCGGCGGGGCCGCCTGCCGGACGAAGCCGCGGCGCCTTCCCGGGCCGGTGAAGCGCCGCGGGCCGCGCGGCGCGGCGCGAAGGCAGCCCGCAGGATCGCAGTCGCCCTGCTCGGGGCCCTGGCCCTCGGTGCTGTCACGGCGGTGGCCTGCGCGTCGACGGGCCCCGCCGCCGCGGGTGACGTCCCGTCCGCCTCCGGTGCGCCGCACCCCGGTCAGGTGGAGCTCGCGAGGCTGGCCGACCGCGTCGACGCGGCCCTGCGGCGCGACTTCCCCCGTCAGTACGCCGGGGTCGCCCTGGCGCCCACGGGAGGCGGCCTGATCGTCTACCGGCGCCCGTCGCCCGCCCTCGACGCGGCGCTGCGCGCCCGTTTCCCGAAAGCGCCGATCAAGACGCGCTACGCGCCCCATGCGGCGCGGGAGCTGGACGCCCTGGCCGCGCGGGTGCGCCGCGACATCGCCTACTGGGGCCGGCGCGGGGTGCCCATCACGTCGGTGACCGCGCGTCACGACGGCACCGCCGTGGAGGTCGGCACCACTTCCGTGGCCCGCGCCTCGGCGCAGCTGCGGCGGCGGTACGGCTCGGCCCCGCTCCGGTCCGTCGAGGCCAGGCCGTCGCTGATCCCGGACGGCGCGCACTGACGCCTGTCCGGGTTATCGGGAACCAGACCTCGATTCGGGACAAAAGGAGTTCCGGGCCGTCACGGACCGCTAACAGGCGAAGAAGCCGCAGGTCGCTACCCCTGATTTCTGCACTCCGCCTCCTCGAAGGCCCAACTCCGTAGTGCCGTCGGCGACTTCGCCGCCGATTCCCTTCCCGCCGGCCCCTGGGCGGCCAAGCTCTACGCCGATGCCGTCACCCGCAGCAAGGACCACCCGCACGTCACCCGCATCCTCGCCGACGCCTGGCTACATGTAATCGGGTACTGCTGGCAGGACGCCGCCGCCTACGATCCTGCCAAGGGCAGAGCCCTCCAAGCCCTGCTTCATAAGATCGAGAGGCGGCGGCTCGGCACAGGGGGACTCAGTCGCAGAGCAGGGCGGCGATCGCGTCGGTCGTGGCGTGGTGACGGGCGAGCAGCTCCCGCACCTCGGCGCCTCCCAGCTCCGGGCCGTCGACGTCGGGCCATTCGGCTGGGCAAGCGAGCAGGGCCGCCACGGTGTCGCACGCCTGCGGGTGCCGGGCCAGCAGTGCGGCGACCGGCCCGCTCAGTACGGCGGCAGGGCGGGCCCGCCTGGCCGGTACGGCCGGCCGTTCCCACGGCGGCGTCCACCCGTCCAGCTCGGCGAGGTTACCGGGGAAGGTGCGGCCCGCCTCCCGGACGAGCACCGGCACCAGCTCCTGCGCGTGCCTGCGCAGCGTCGTGATCAGCGTCGGCAGCCACGGCAGCAGAACGGAGTCGGGCAGCCGCGCGAACGCCTTGGACAGCGCCTCCACCACGAACGGCGCGAGGGCCGGGACCGGTTCGAGCGCCTGGACGAACCCGCTCAGGTAGAGCGGGAAGGCGGGAACGACAAGCGGGTTGGCCAGCAGTTCATCACACCTGGCGCGCAACTCGTCCCGCGGCAGCAGGCCCAGCTGCGTCTTGGCCGCCCACAGCAGGGCTACTTTGGCGGGGGCCTCCGGGTGTGACTGCCGTATGGCGAGTTCGAGCTGGGCCCGGTCGCAGCCCAGCGCCAGCGCGAGGCTCTCCAGCGTGAACAGGAAGCCGAGCATGGCACCGACCTGCCGTAGGCCGGTGTCGTCGTCGGCGAAGGCGGTGGGCAGCAGCGTGCAGTAGTGCGCGTATCCGGCCGTGACGAACGCCTCGCACCAAGTCGGCAGTTCCGGTTGCGTGGCCCGGAAGTGGGCCAGCAGCCGCCGGATCCGGCGCAGCACCTCGGGCGCGTCGTCGACCGTGCGCTCTGCGGCCAGCAACTCGACCGCGCGGTTACCGAGCTCGTCGGCGAACCGGCGGCTGCCGAGGTAGAGGATGGCGTCCTCCACGGCCGCGAGTGCGTCTCCGGCGGTGGCACGGGGCTCCCAGACCTTGCGGCGTAGCCGCTGCTCCAGCACCTGCTCGACAGTGACGCCCTCGTAGCCCAGCTCGATGATCGACCGCTGGTGCCGGCCGATCGCCAGATCCCAGCTTTCCTGAATCGGCCGCTCGCCGAGCCGCCTGGCCCCCATGATCGGCCGTACCGCGTCGTCGGGCAGCAGGTAGCGCAGCTTCCACAGCACGTCCGAGCACGGCTCCAGCTCCGGGTCCGCCTTCAGGTCGAGCAGCACCCGCTGCTGGGTGCGCCGGCTCAGGTCCAGCCCTAGCGGCTCCAGCCGGTCGTACACGTCGCGGGCGAGCGGCGGCAGCGCCTCGTAGCCGACCACGCCGATCCGGTCACCGCCCAGCAGGATCTCGCACAGGCGGCGGACGTCCCGGCGGCCCGGCACGGCGTCCTTCTCGATGCAGGTCACCGCCGCGTCCGCGAAGTCGTACGGCGCGGGCCTGGCCCGGCCACGCAGACCGGCGAGCAAGATCGACGTCTCGAACACGGCGATGGCGTCGGCCGTGCTGGCCAGGTAGCCGTTGCGTCGGGCCAGCCGCACGATGTCGACGCACCACCCACGCAGCTCGTCCTCGTCCAGGTCGTCCAGCACGGGCGGGGTGGCCAGGAACCCGGCGAGCCGGTCGCGGGCCGGCCCGGCGACGGCGGGCGGCGCGGCCTTGACCGCCTTGGCGCGGGCGCGCCTGTCCTGCTGCCCCTTCAGCCGGTACGGCGTGGCACCGGCCCGCCGAATCGCCTTGGCCCAGGTGGCGGCGGCGATCGACACCGATCCCTGGGCCAGGCCGAACTGGGCCTCGATCGCCGAGTGGCTGGAGGGGATGAGCCCGTACAGCCAGCGGGTGCCGGTGCGCGGCGTGATCGTGTAGGGGGCCGCGTCGGATGTCAGACCGAACTCGGTGATTTCGCTGACGGCGTGGAAGGCCCCGCATACGTACAGGCAGTCGGCCGGGTCGGCTCCGGAGATGGCGAGATGCTCGCGGATCCGCGTCCACATGTAGCGTTCGCGTTCCTCGTCGATCGCCAGCCGGTCGTCCTGTGCGGGGCGCAGCCGCCGGAACAGGCTGCCGATCAACGCCATAGCCTGCCGGTAGGTGTCGTAGTCCGCACCGGTCAGCGGCTGCTCGACGTACTGGTCCCACCATTCCGACCAGTGCCGGACCTTGCCGTGATGCAGCAGGTGGGCCTCCAACTCGGCGAAGCGGGGGCGCAGGTCGCCGATCTCGACGCCGACGGAGTCCCCGTGCAGCGCCGCTTCTTCACCGTGCTCGTCGAGGTCCTCCGGTTCGCTCCCGGCGTCGTTCCCGGACTTGGCCGGGCCGTCCGAGGCGCCGGGCTCCCACTGGAATACGTGGTCCACCGAGCGATCGACCAGCACCAGCTCCACGTCCGGAGTGTCGAGCGCGTACGCGATCGCCTGGTATTCGGCGGACGCCTCGGTGACCGGCGCCACGACGCTGAGCGGTCCAGAGCCGGCCGGGAAGCCGTCGAGCTGAGTGGCGAACGCCTGTAGCGCCACGGGCAGCCGGCAGTTGCGCAGTTCCTCCAGCAGCGGGCGCAGGTCCTCGCACAGCTCCAGGTAGACGACCTTGGGCCGCTTGTCCCGCAGCCGCAGAGCCATCGCCAGCGCGGAGGCCGGCGAGTGGTGACACACCGGGAAAATCTCGAGGTCCTCCCGCAGCATCCGGTCGACGTCGTCGACCATGCCGGTCAGGATGTCCGACAGGGCGCCCGCGCCGCCGGAGAACGTCTCGGCGGCGGCGAGGAGTTGCCCGCGCAGGGCGTCGAACGTACTCATGACAGCGTGGAGATGGTCTGACGGCCGCCCTCGAGGAAGCTCGTCCACTCGCCGCCGTCCTTCTTGCTGCGTGGTTCGACCACACCGTGCCAGTACTTGTTGAGGATCGCCAGGTCCTCCGGTGCCCGCCGGGCCAGCGAGCCCACCAGGGAGCCGCCCAGAGTCTCGGCACGCAGCGTGCGGTCACCGAAGAAGTGACTGTGCAGGATGGCGTCCTCCAGCACGCCGATCTGCTCGGCGGTGGACAGGGCCGACTCCAGCTTCTCGTCCTCACTGGTGGCCGACGCGGCGGCTGCGCGCAGGTCGGCGAAGCTCTGCAGCAGGATGTCCAGCAGCGTGGGCGGGACGTCCAGCTCGATCCGGTGCCGGCGCAGCAGCTCCGTCGTACGGAAGCGGACGATCTCCGCCTCGCTGGTCTTGCTGGTCACCACCGGGATGCGGACGAAGTTGAACCGCCGCTTCAGCGCCGAGGAAAGGTCGTTCACCCCGCGGTCCCGGCTGTTGGCCGTGGCGATGATCGAGAACCCGGGCCTGGCGAACACGGTGTTGTCGGTGTCCAGCTCGGGGATGGAGACGTACTTCTCGGACAGGATCGAGATCAGCGCGTCCTGCACGTCGCTGGTTGAGCGGGTCAGCTCCTCGAACCGGCCGATCACGCCCTGTTCCATCGCCGTCATGATCGGCGAGGGGATCATCGACTCCCGCGACTGGCCCTTGGCGATCACCATCGAGACGTTCCACGAATACTTGATGTGGTCCTCGGTGGTGCCCGCCGTACCCTGCACGACCAGGGTGGAGTTGCGGCAGATCGCGGCGGCGAGCAGCTCGGCCAGCCAGCTCTTGCCGGTCCCGGGGTCGCCGATCAGCAGCAGGCCGCGGTCGGAGGCGAGTGTGACGATGCTGCGCTCGACGAAGCTGCGGTCGCCGAACCACTTCTGCGGGATCTCCCTGTCCAGGCCGTCGGAACGCTCGGAACCGAGCACGAACAGCCGGACCATCCGCGGGCTGAGCCGCCAGGAGAACGGCTTGGGGCCGTCGTCGATCGACTCCAGCCAGTCGAGCTCCTCGGCGTACTTCACCTCGGCAGGCGCACGGAGCATCTCATTGGTCATCAAAGTCTCCTTAGGCGAGGAAGTTCTTCAGTTCGAGCACGAGTTTGCGGATGTGGCCGGAGATGACGGGCGTGCCTAGGTCCTTGAGCTTCTGCCGGAACCACGGGTTCACGCTCTGCTGGCCGCCACTGCTCACCGAGCCCACCGGAATGAGCCGTACGCCGGATCGGTGCAGCGCCTCCATTCCGGCGTAGACGCCGTCGCAGTTCCATTCGTAGAAGTCCGAGATCCACACGACCACCGTGTTGCGGGGATCGGTGACCTTCGGGTGGGCGACGGCCAGGGCGGCCGTGCCGTCGGTGCCGCCGCCGAGCTGGGTGCGCAGCAGCACCTCGAACGGATCGTGCACCCACGGGGTGAGGTCGAGCGCCCGCGTGTCGTACGCGATCAGGTGAACGTCGACCTTGGGTAGCCCGGCGAAGATCGACGCGAGAATCGTGCAGTTGACCATCGCGTCGACCATGGAGCCGGACTGGTCGACGACCACGATCATGCGGGCCGGAGTGGTACGCCGCGCCGTGCGCCGGTAGTACAGCCGGTCGACGTAGAGCCGACGATCCTCGGGGTTGTAGTTGGTGAGGTTCTTCCAGATCGTCCGTTCGAGGTCGAGGTTGCGGAACACCCGTTTGGGCGGCACCGAGCGGTCGATCTCTCCCACGCTGGCCTTCTCGACCTGCGTGCGCAGGACCTGGGCGACCTCGTCGACGAATCTGCGGATCAACGCCTTGGCGTTGGCCAGAGCCACACCGGACAGGTTCGACTTGTCTCGCAGGAGCTGCTCGACGAGTGACATGCTCGGTGTGAGCCGCTTGGCCAGGGCCGGGTCGGCCAGAACCTCGCGCAGCTGCATCCGGCGGACGAGGTCGCCCTCCAGGTCGGCCAGTGCGCGGGCCAGCCCGGGGTCGAGCCCGTCGCCCGCCCCAAATCCCGCCCCGGGTCCGCCACCAGCTCCCACCCCGGACCCCGAACCGGCCCCGAATCCGGGGCCCGCTCCGGACGCGGCGCCGGCCCCCGCGCCAGGTCCCGCCGCGGAGCCCGTCCCTTGCCCGGTCCCCGCGCCTGGTCCCTGTCCGCCGCACATGGCCTGCTTGAACCAGGCGGCGTCCTGCTGCCAGGTCGCGAGCTGCGTGGCGGTGACGTCGCCCGTACCGGTGGCGAAGACGTTGAGCAGCAGCTTCGAGATCAGCGCGGCACTGCGCACCTCGTCACCGGGGGCGTCCTCCCCCGGCGCGAGCAGGTTCTGGAACTCGGCGGCCAGCTCCGGAAACCGCTGCACCAGCGATTCGATCGAGACGGAGGGATCGAGCACCGCGGCGGGCAGCCCGAGATCCCCGGCGATCGCCATGCTCGCCGTCTCCAACGCCGGCTGCTCCTCGGGGGCGAAGAGGCGCGCGAGCAACCGCCAGTACAGCACCTGACGCCGGTTCCGGTCCGTCGTGCTACCGGCGATCACGGCACGGCCGCTCGTGGTACCGCCCTCGGCCGCGATCTGCTGAGAAGCGCGGTCACCGGTCATGACACCTCCACTCGCCGCGCGGTCGTCGCCCGGCGCCTCGATGCCCGCTATGTCCGGCTCACCCGGATTCCGCACGGGAAGATCGTCGCCGATAGGATTGTGGTCGTTCATTGCCGCAGCAACCGTCCGGCCCGCTCGCGCAGCACGGCGACCGCGTCTCCCGACCTGGCCTCGGCCTTGACCACCTTGGGGTCGGTCGGGCCCTGCGCCCAGTCGCCCGTGCCCACGGCGACGGTCTCCCGTTTGACCTTCGCCTGAACGGCCAGCGGCTGCAGCAGCCAGCGCCCGCCGTCCCAGCGGACCAGGCCGACGCACGCGGAGGAGCCCGCGACCAGCTTCGGGGTGAGCGGGCCGCAGCCTGGCAGCCGGGCGGTATCCACCGCGAGCACTGATCCGCCCAGGTCGAACGAGCCGTCGCCGGTCACCTCGTAGCCCTCGATCAGCACAGGTTCGGCGATGCGTACCGGGACCCGCTCCAGCGGCGGCACCGCGGGGGCGAGCACCCCGGCGAGGTGCAGCCGCGCGGTGGTGAACGGATCGGCCGGCTTGCCCAGGGACGCCCGGTCGTCATGCCAGATCACGTCGCCGCCGTCGAGCAGGGGCAGGTCCGTGACCTCCAGGGACAGGTGGCCGGCCAGGGCGGCCAGCAGGACATTGTGATCGTGTGCCAGTTTCCACAGCGCGGGCCCGACGATGGTGTCGACCTTGGCCGCCGTGACACTCGTGCGCACCAGCCGGGCCTGACCACCGTCCGCGGGTTCCAGCACGGCGTGGACCTGGAACTGGACCGCGGTTCCGTGCTCGTGCACGTCGACGCCGAGGATCAGCAGCCGGCCGGACACCGTGGCCACGGGCCGGGGCTCGCCGGGCAGGACGCCGTCCTGAGCCAGCAGCAGGGCGCGGGTCCACAGGTCGGCCCAGCGCCGCACCGGCAGGTGCTCCATCGTGCCGATGGGGCAGGAGGCGCGCAGCTCGGCCGCGAAACCGTCCAAGAGCACGGCGAGCCTGCGCAGTCCCGGCACGACCGTCAGCCCTTCGGTGATCTGGTCGACGGCGGAGACGAGGTCGTGGTCGACGCCGCGCCAGCCGGTGATGGCCAGTTCGCGCAGCCAGGATCGGGCTCCGCCGAGCAGGTTGGCGGCTGTGTCCTGCTCGGACCGCGGCGCCGGGTACCAGGGCGCACGCTCGCGTCCGAGCGCCGCGTCGAGATCGGCGAGCAGGGCGTCGTGGACGGCTCCGAAGAGCGCGGCCCGGCCACCCGCGAGCGCGATCAGGTGCGCCTCGGTGATCGAGCCCGAGGCGACCTTGGCCGCCGCCTCCGCCAGCCGGTCGCCGATCGGGGTCGCGCTGAACGTCCCGGCCAGGGCGGCCGGCGCCTCGGCCCGCTCCTCGGAGAGCCGGGCGAGGCCGTGCACCAGGGCGTCGTCGAACCCGTCGACCAGGGCGAGCGCCTCCCCCGTGCCCTCCGGGTCGCCGTCGAGCAGCCCGGCCAGTTGTACGGCGAGCATCAGTGCACCGCCCCCTCGGACGGAAACCAGTGCATCTCGGGGATCGGCACGGTGGTCGCCGGCACCTCCAGATAGGCCAGGTGGCGCAGGAAGCGGCTGAACACCATGGCGGCGGGGGCGGGCTCGTGCCCACCGCTCAGACAAGCGATCAGGTCGGCGCCCTCCGGAACCTCTACCCGCAGGTACGTGGCCACGCGATCGAGGCCGTACTGCAGCAGGGCCTCGGCTGTGAGGGCCTGCAGGTGTTTGCAAGGCGAGCCGTACAGGCCGCCGCAGGGGCGGTTGTTGTTGGTGCTGCAGTTGTAGTTGTGGGTGCCCGCGGCGATGGAGGAGACGTAGACCCGGCTGATGTCCGAGCCGCTCGACACCACGCCCTGCAGCCGGCCGTCCGCCAGCTCGACGAAGGGGACCTTCGCCAGCTTGCGGGGCTGGACCGCGGTATCACACGCAGCCTGCTGCGATGCGCCCACACGGCTTCGCCGTCGGGGGAACGGTCATTCATGATCCGGAAGGTACTGGCCGGTCCCGACAAAACCGGTACGCCCTCACCCGGCCTGCGAAAAGACACATGCCGGGCTCGGATAGATACCGTGGCCGACCGATGGCACCTGTGGCGATGCGTGCGGAGTTGCCGCTCGATCGCATTGTTGGTCATGCAGGTCGCTGCGGCGGCCGCAGAAGAGCCGGCGGGAGTTCTGATTGTCGGCGACGGTCACGTTGCGGCGCTGGTCGAGAAGTGTTGCCGGTATCGCTCTGGGGTGGTGGTCAGGTGCCGGGCACCGGAGGGCGGGTGCCACGGCGCTCACCCTCTGGCCCGTGCCGCTTCAGCAAACGAAAAGGGCAAAGGGCAAACGCATGGTCCGTGTAGCTCGGTACGGTCTGCTCGACGGAAGGAACCTGCGATGAGGCCGCACAAGCTCGCAGCGCCCTTGCACGGCTGGTGGTGCGTAAGGGTCGCTGCGATCGCACTCGGCCTCACAGTCATGGCCTGTGGCGGGGAAACTCCTGACGGCACCCACCCGGCAACATCCTCAGCCCCCCGTGTGTGGCCAAGTAGCCTGTCGCTTCATCCACAGATCCCCAAGACTCCGCCGCCCGCCAGCGTGACGTTGCCGACGGGTAGCCGCGGCGGCCTCGTGCGACGGGCGCTGTTACGCCGATTCCGCGACGCGAAGACCATGCAGCAACTGCCTCCGGAGGCCGCGCCGTTCACCTCCGGGCGGATCGCCACCATCGGGGAGACCCAGGTAGGTGCCCCGCCCGTGAATCAACGCGAGTGCCGTCAGTGGACGCAGGGCATCTGGAGCGTCACCGACTCGCTCCATGAGGGGCTCGACGGCGTTCTTGGCGGTGCTTTCCTGGTCGACACGACGAAAGGCGCATTCGGAGGGCCGATCCTGAGCGAGGCGATCGTGTACGCCTCCGACTCCACCCTGCGCCACCTGTCCGCCGATCCACCCGCGGAATGCCACACCCTGCGACTCAGTGACGGACGAACCACATGGTCCGCGCGATATCAGCGCACCGCGTTGTCCCATCCGCCGAGTGAACAGGCCGTGGCCTACCGCCTGGTGGACGAGTCAGGGTCCAATCCGACTACGTGGGTCGCCCTTGCCCGTCACGGTGCTTACCTCATCGAGGTCCGCCTCGTCGTGCTCCCGCTGTCTGACGATCTGGCCAACCAGCAGGTCGCGCTTGAGGACGCCATTCGTCAGGCCCACGCTCTGGCCGTGAAGACACTTTGATGGGTACAGCAGGTGCGCCCAGGTCTGTCCAGTGCACGGGTTCTGTCCCGTGATGGCGCTACGTGATCACCTGCCAGTCGAAGGCGTGCCGAAGATCAACTATCTGTGGATGTGATGTTTCCGGGCCGCGAGCGAAGGGTCCGGTCAGTGGTACGGCGGCGCCGACGTGCGACAACCGTACGGTGATCCCAGCCCGAGCCCCGGGGCACCGGCGGACGAGCAGGGTCGCTTACAACAGCTGCGCGACCATCTCGGCGAACTCCTCGGGGGAAGCGATCCGCACACCCAGAGACTCGGCCTTCGCCCGCTTGGACCCCGCGGCGTCTCCTGCGACGACCAGCGAGGTCTTCGCCGAGACGCTGGAGGACGCCCGGCCTCCGGCCCGCTCGATGAGCTCGTTCATCTGGTTGCGAGACAGTGCCGCCAACTGCCCGCTCATCGCGCCCGTGACCACGACCGTCATCCCGGTCAGCGGCAGCGCACCCGGCCCGTCCTCACCCGACGTCAGGGTGGTCATGCCGACCTCGTCACCGGCGGGCGCCGCCGCATCGGGCTCCACCATGTTCACCCCGGCCCGGACGAGCTTGTCGATGAGGTCGCTCAGCTCGGCCAGGTCGGCGACGATCACCGGCGCCTTCTCCGCGCCGATGCCGTCCACCTTCTGGAACCCCTCGGCGTCGGCCGCACGGACGGCCTCCATCGTGCCGAAGTGCCGGGCGATGCGGCGGCTCATCGAGCGCCCCGTCCCCCGGACGCCGAGCGCGCAGAACACCCGGCTCAGCGGTCTGGTCCTGGCCCTGCCGATGGCGGCCAGGAGGTTGTCGGTGGACGCCTCCCCCATCCGCTCCAGACCCAGCAGCTGCTCGCGGGTGAGGAAGAACAGGTCGCCGAAGTCAGCGATCAGCCCGGCGTCCAGCATCTGCTGGACACGGTTGTCGGCCAGCCCTTCCACGTCCAGCTGGTCCCGGCCGACCGCGTACCGGATCGAGGCGATCGCCCGGCAGTTCCGGCCTCGCACGCACCTCCACCGCTCCTGGGAGGTGTCGATCTCACCACCGCAGGTCGGGCACACCTCCGGGAACACGATCGGCCGCTCAGCGCCGGTACGCAGATGCACCACCGGTGACTCCACCCTCGGAATAACGTCACCGGCCTTGTAGACGACGACGCTGTCCCCCAGCATCAGCCCACGGCGCGTGATGTCGGAGGGATTGTGCAGCGTGGCGTACGTCACGACGGACCCGTCCAGCTCCACCGGCTCCAGAACCGCCCGCGGGGCGATCACCCCGGTCCGGCCCGTGTTCCACTCCACCATGAGCAGCTTCGTGATCTTCTGCACGGCCGGCAGCTTGTAAGCGATCGCCCACCGCGGCGCCCGGGAACCGAACCCGGCCTGCGCCTGATCCGCCGCGTCATCCGCCTTGATCACGATGCCGTCGATCCCGAACGGCAGCTCCGGCCGCGCGACCGCGATCTCCTCGACCCGCCGCTGCGCCTGCTCCACCGTCGTCGCGACGATCCCGGCGACCGCGGTCCCGGCCGTGGTCTGCACGCCCTGCCCGGCGACCCAGTCCATCACCTGGCTGTGCGGCGACTCCCGGAGCCGCGTGGCGAGGCCGGAGGTGTCGTCGGGCAGCGGCAGCGCGCCGTACCCGAAGAACGTCAGCTCGCACACGTACGGCCGGTCCTGCGCCCTCAGCGTGCCCGCGGCGGCGCTGCGCGGGTTCGCGAACGTGGTCCCGTCATGCGCCTGCCGTTTCGCGCACGCCTCCTCGAACTGCCGGGCGGTCATCATCACCTCGCCACGCAGCTCCACGGTGACCGGGTCGGCGAGCCGCCCGGGGAGGCCGACGATCGTGCCGATCGCATGTGAGACGTCCTCGCCCGCGCTCCCGTCGCCGCGGGTGACCAACTGGACGAGGCGGCCGTGACGGTAGCGGGCGGCGACCGCCAACCCGTCCAACTTCGGCTCCACGGACCACGCGGTCACCGGACGGCCGAGCCGGCGCTCCAGCGAGGCGGCCCAGCCGGCCAGCTCCTCGGGCCCGAACACGTTGTCCAGGCTGAGCATGGGCACGGTGTGCGGGACATCACCCACGACTCCGGCGACCTTGCCCGTCGGCGAGTCCTCCAGCACCTGGCCGGGGTGGGCCTTCTCATAGGCGGCGATCCCCCGGACGAGCCGGTCATAGGCGTCGTCGTCCAGCGGGGAGGTGCCGTCACCGTAGTAGGCCACGGCCGCGTCGGCCGCCAGCTGGACCGCCTCGGCGTAGGCGGTCTCGTCGGGGATCGCGTCGATCGGGGGTGCTTCAGTCATGCGGCCATCGTGCCTGGAGGGTCCGACAAAGACGTCCGACGCCGCCGCCCTCGCATCCCACGACCAGTCCACACTACGCGCGCCGCCCGCCACGGCTCCCCCACGCACGAAGGCGCCGGCTCGTACTGTCCGCGATTCCGGCGTTCGGTATCGGTCGATCAAACGGAGATGACCATGTAGGAACTGGTCGACCAGTAGACGCTGGCGTCGGCGGGCGCGTTATGACGTGGGAGTGCCGTGGCCCGAGCTCACCTTCGCCTCTTCGCTCGCGCTTGCGCGCCGTATCTGGCTCACAGGCGGCGGCGCTACGGCGTCACCGGCCGTTCCGACCAGGCCGACCGGCTCTCCCGCGTCCAGCGCCACACGCCAATTGTCGATCGGCCCGGTCCACCAGGCCAGCGGATCGGCGGCCGTGTCCACACCGCCCACCGCCCGCGCGATCTCGGCGCCCGTCAGCAGGTCGGGCTCCGCGATCCGTGCCACCAAAGCGTGGACCTCCGCCGCGTCGGCGGCCGGCCGGAAGGCGTACCTCCCGGGGGTCGCCGGCGGAGGCGAGCCCGTCCAGGCGTATCTCAGCCGCTCACCGCGCTCGGCCAGGTCGGCGAGGCGGGCCGCGGCCATCGGCGCCCGCACCGCGGTGAGGATGTCCGGCCTGCTCCGCCAGTGCGGCGGCAGGGAGGCGTAGTACGACCCCGGCCCGCCGAGTGCCTCGTGCGCGGTCCGCAGCAGAGCGGCGCCCACCTCCGGCTCGGCGTTCAGGTCGAACCGTTCGAGCCAGGGAGCGCAGGTGGCACCCGGCGGCAGGAGCCAGGCCGCCCGGCCGACGACTCGCCCGGCCCGGATGGCGACCCAGGTGTTCCCGGGCCGGTAGCCGCCGCCGGCGATACCCTCGGCGTGCCCGACCTGGCGCAGTTGAGGCAACGGGTCGGGCATGGAGTCGAACAGGCTTTTCTCGCCCGCGACCAGCGGGCGGATGACCGCATCGGTCATGAATGATCCTCCGGGAAGGCGGAACGCCCCCGATCAGATCCGCGCGGACGCCGGAACGCGGACGGGGCGCAGAACATCGGACATTGTTCTGACCTCCTTCCGGGCTCGACGGCGTACCCGGAACCTACTCGCCGCGCTCGCCCCTCGCAAGAGCGCCGGTCACCGAGCCGCCGCCCGCGCCGGGCCCCGCCGTACGCCCCGCCGCTAGCGGCGGCGGCCCGCCCGCCTCCCTCCGACCGGCCGGCCGTCGCGGTGAGGGGTCCCACGTGCCGCTGTCGATCATCACCACGCCGTCCAGGTTGTGCCTGTGCACGGCCCGCACGAAGGCGTCGTCGGTCCGCTCACCGTTCCTCTCCCCGCTGGTGGCGAGCATGAGGAGGTGATATCCGCGCCCGCTGAGCGCGGTCTTCAGGCCGACGAGGATTTCCTGGAAAAACGGGTGCCGCCAGCCGGGGCGGCGGTGGTCGGTGTCCCGCACGAGGCCGACCATGAAGGACTTCTTGGTGGCCAGCGTGCGGGCCGACTCGTTGGGCAGGTAGCCGATCTGACGCGCCGCCCGCAGAACCTGCGTCCTGGTCTTCGCGTTCGCTACCTCCGGATTGTTGAAATCGCGGGAGACGGTTGCCGGGGACACGCCGCACAGGCGTGCCAGCTCTCTGATCGTTGCCACGGATCGAACGCTGTCACATCTCGCTGCAACCGGTTTCATGTAACCGGTTTCGAGGAAATTACGCAATCGTGGGAAGTCTGTCAAGGTTACCGGTAATTTCATCGGCGTTACGTTTTCGTGATTTGACATCGCGTGCCGCTGTTATGTCTCATGGCGGGCGTATCGGTCGATGCTTTTCGTTGCCGCGGCTCGACCGTCGCATCTCGCAGCCACGCCCCTTCTCCCTGCCAAGGAGTTCACGGTGTCTGCTGCGAAACTTCGTCTGCTCGTGGGTGTGCTCGCCGTCGGCGTGCTCACCGCCGGCTGCGGCGGCTCGACCGGCTCGTCCGGCGACGGCCCCGTCACCCTCACTCTCAACCTGTTCGGGAACATGGGGTTCAAGGACCTGTACGCCAAGTACGAGGCCGCCCACCCGAACATCAAGATCGTCGAGCGTACGTCGGCGTACAACGACCACCATCGCAACCTGGCCGCCCATCTGGCGACGGGCAGCGGCGCGGCGGACGTGGAGGGCATCGACACCGGCTTCATCGCCCAGTTCAGGGCGCAGCCGGAGCGCTTCGTCGACCTGCGCAAGCACGGCGCCGACGGGCTCAAGGACCGGTGGTTGCCATGGAAGTGGCAGGCGTCGGTGGCCAAGAACGGGGCCCAGATCGGATACGGGACGGACGTCGGCGGCCTGGCCATGTGCTACCGGCGCGACCTGTTCGAGAAGGCCGGCCTGCCCACCGAGCGCGACGAGGTGAGCAAGCTCTGGCCGGACTGGGCGTCGTACTTCGAGGCCGGCAGGAAGTACACCGCGAACAAGCCGGAGGGCGCCAGCTTCTTCGACGGCGGCGCACAGATCTTCAACGCGATGATCGGGCAGGCCGAGACCGGCTACTACGACGCCTCCGACCACGTGGTCGTCGCCACCAACCCGGTGGTCCGCTCGGCGTACGACGAGGTGCTCAAGGCCGTAGCCGACGGCGAGTCGGCCAAGCTGGTGGGCAGCTCCCCGGCGTGGAACACCGGCTTCGCCAAGAGTCAGTTCGCCACCATCGCCTGCCCCGCCTGGATGCTCGCGAAGATCCAGGACCAGGCCAAGGCATTCGCCGGCAAGTGGGACATCGCGGCCATCCCCGGCGGCGGCGGCAACTGGGGCGGCTCCTACCTGACGGTTCCGGCGCAGAGCAAGCACGTGAAGGAGGCGGTAGACCTGATCACCTGGCTGACGGCTCCCGAGCAGCAGATCGAGGTGTTCAAGGCGCACGGCATCCTGCCTTCAACAGTGGCGACGTACGAGAAGCCCGAGGTCAAGAACCTGAAGAACGCCTTCTTCAACGACGCCCCGGTCGGGCAGGTCTTCACCACCGCCGCGCTGAACCTGAAGCCGCAGTACCAAGGGCCGCGGGCCGGCGACATCCAGACCGCCATCCGCGACGCGATCAACCGAGTGGAGGAGGGCAAGCAGGACGGCCCGCAGGCCTGGGAGCAGATGCTCAAGGACGTCGAGCGCATCGAGCAGTAGCCGCCCAGCCAAGCCGGGTGACGGCGGGAGGTAAGGGCCCGCCGTCACCCCTTCCCCGGGATGGACCCATGACCCTCGCACGATCCGGGCCACGGCGCCGCTGGGCCTACCAGCTCGACGTCAAGGGCTCGCCGTACTTCTACATCGCCCCGTTCTTCCTGCTGTTCGGCGCGGTGGGGATGTTCCCGCTGCTGTACACCGCGTACGTCTCGCTCACGAACTGGAACCTGCTGGAGCCCACCCGGCACTGGGTGGGGCTGGCGAACTACGCCGAACTGCTGACCGACGACTACTTCTGGAACGCGCTGTTCAACACCGTCAGCATCTGGCTGCTGTCCACCGTGCCGCAGCTGCTCGCGGCCCTGTTCATCGCGCACATGCTCAACCGCAGCCTGCGTGCCCGCACGTTCTTCCGGATGGGCGTGCTGCTGCCCAACGTGACGTCCATCGTCGCCGTCACGATCATCTTCGCCCAGCTCTTCGGCCGCGACTTCGGCATGGTCAACTGGGCGCTCGATCTGGTGGGGCTCGACCCGGTGGACTGGCAGGCGGGCACCCTGTCCTCGCACATCGCCATCTCGCTCATCGTCATCTGGCGGTGGACCGGCTACAACGCGCTGATCTACCTGGCCGCCATGCAGACGATCCCCGAGCATCTGTACGAGGCCGCGACGCTGGACGGGGCCGGCCAGTTCACCCAGTTCCGGAAGATCACGATCCCGATGCTGCGGCCGACGATCATCTTCACCGCCGTCGTGTCCACCATCGGCGGCTTCCAGATCATCGCCGAGCCGCTGCTGTTCCAAGCCGGCACGGGCAACCCGACGGGAGGCTCGGACCGACAGTTCCAGACCGTCGGCCTCTACCTCTACGAGCAGGGGTTCAGCCTGTACAAGTTCGGCTACGCCTCGGCCATCGCATGGACCCTGTGCCTGATCATCGTGGTCATGGCTCTGGTCAACTACTCGGTCACCCGCCGGATCAGGAGAAGCTGACGTGACGACGATCATCACCGAGGCGCCCCGGCAGGCGCGCGTGCCCCGCTCGCGGGCGGCCCGCTCCCCCGGCGGGCGCCGCTCGGCCGGGTTCTGGACCTATGCGGCGCTGGTCGCCGTCCTGCTCGGCTCCCTGTTCCCCGTCTACTGGTCGCTCATCGTGGCGTCGCACGACAACGACGCCATCGCCCGCGTGCCTCCCGTCCTGACGCCCGGCGGGCACCTGTTCGAGAACATCGCGCGGGTCTTCGACACGACCGCGTTCGGTAAGGCGATGCTCAACTCCTTCATCGTCTCCGGCTCGGTCACCGTCTCGGTCGTGCTGTTCTCCACGCTGGCCGGGTTCGCCTTCGCCAAGCTCCGCTTCCGGGGCCGGACGTCGCTGCTGGTCGTGGCCATCGCGACCACCACCGTGCCGCACCAGCTCGGGATCATCCCGCTCTACATCCTCATGGCGGAGCTCGGCTGGACCGGCCGGCTGGAGGCGGTGATCGTGCCCGGCCTGGTCACGGCGTTCGGTGTCTTCTTCATGACGCAGTACCTGTCGAGCGCGGTGCCGGACGAACTCCTGGAGGCCGGACGGATCGACGGCTGCTCCACCTTGCGCCTGTTCTGGCACGTGGTGGTGCCCGCGGCGCGGCCGGCCGCGGCCGTGCTCGGGCTGTTCACGTTCATGCAGGCATGGAACGACTTCTTCTGGCCGCTGGTGGTCCTCACCCCGGAGAACCCGACCGTGCAGGTCGCGCTCTCCTCGCTGGCCAGCGGCTACACGACCGACTACGCGCTCGTGCTCACCGGCACGGTGCTGGCGACAGTGCCCGTCGTGGCCGTCTTCGCGGCCCTGGGCCGGCAGATCATCGGAGGAATCATGTCAGGAGCGATCAAGGGATGACGGCGATCGAGGAAAGTCGCACCCGGCCGCGGACCTTTCCCGCCGGCTTCGTGTGGGGCACGGCCACCGCGGCGTACCAGATCGAGGGGGCCGTCGACACCGACGGCCGGGGGCCCTCGATCTGGGACACCTTCTGCCGGGTGCCCGGCGCGGTGGCACGGGGCGAATCGGGTGAGTTCGCCTGCGACCACTACCACCGCTGGCAAGAGGATGTCGGCCTCATGAAAGACCTGGGGGCGGGGGCCTACCGATTCTCCGTTGCCTGGCCGCGGGTGCTGCCCGACGGGCGCGGGCCGGTGAACCGGCGCGGGCTGGACTTCTACCGGCGGCTGGTGGACGCCCTGCGGGAGGGCGGCATCGAGCCGTACGTCACGCTGTACCACTGGGACCTGCCGCAAGCGCTCGAGGACCTCGGGGGCTGGCGGATCCGCGACACCGCCGAGCGTTTCGCCGACTACGCCGAGGTGATGTACGACGCCCTCGGCGAGTCGGTGTCGAACTGGATCACGCTCAACGAGCCGTACTGCTCGGCCATCGTCGGCTACGGCGAGGGCCGGCACGCGCCCGGCGCCAAGGAGGGGCACGGCGCGCTCGCCTCGGCCCACCACCTGCTGCTCGGGCACGGCCTCGCCGTGGGGCGCCTGCGGGAGATGGCCAGGTCCGGTCAGCAGATCGGGGTGACGCTCAACATGTCGCCCACGGTTCCCGTCACCTCGTCGCCGCAGGACGTCCAGGCCGCGCGCCGGATGGACCTGCTGGTCAACCGGCAGTTCACCGAACCTCTCTTCGGCGGTGCCTACGCCGCCGACATGGCCGAGACGTTCGGCCGGATCAGCGGCTTCTCCTTCCGCCGGGACGGCGATTTGGAGATCGTCGGCAGGCCGGTGGACTTCCTCGGGGTGAACTACTACTACCGCCTACACGTGGAGGCGGCGCCGTACGAGGAGGCCGATCCCATCCGGCGCTTGGCGTTCGATTTGGGCGTGCGCACCGTCACGCCCGAGGACGCGCGCACCAGCGGGCTGGGCTGGGTGGTGGAGCCCGAGGGCCTGTACGAGACCCTGGTCGACCTGACCTCCCGCTATCCCGACCTGCCGCCCGTCTACATCACCGAGAACGGGTACGGCGACGACGGCGCGCTGGAGGACACCGGGCGCATCGACTACCTGCGCGACCACCTGACCGCGACCCGTGAGGCGATGACGGCGGGCGCCGACGTGCGCGGGTACTTCTGCTGGTCGTTGCTGGACAACTTCGAGTGGGCGCGGGGGTATTCGGCGAGGTTCGGCCTCGTGCACGTCGACTACGACACCCAGGCGCGCACGCCGAAGGCCAGCTTCCGCTGGATGCGGGACTTCATCGCCGACCCGGTCGTCACCACCCCCGTCACCGCCCGCCCCGCGACCACCGGCCCGGTCGACATCCTGGTCGCCGGCACCCCCAGGGATGAGCGCTGGGGACCGGGGCCGCTTTCCCAGGCGGCGGAGGAATCGACGTGACGGTCTCCAGCGTCGCCCGGATCTACGGCCACCTCCTCGGCGGCAAGACCGACTTCGCCGTCGACCGGGCGGCGGCCGAGAAGCTCATCGAGCTGACCGCTCCTCCCGATCGTGTTGCGCACAGCCCGCGGATCTGCCAAGGCCTACCGGCGGGCCGTGCAGGAAACCCCGCGCGGCCCGCACCGGTCAATCGGCCTCGCGTGCGAGTGGCCGCCCACAGCCGGTCTGCCCTGTCTCAGAGGGCGTTTGATCCCGCGTGTTCCGTTTGCTTCGGGTTATGCGCCGCGCCGGCCGCGGTTCCCAATCACCCCGCCTACCAGCAGATCCTGACCGTCTTCGCCGACACCGGCCGGCCCTTACGCGCTCGCGACCTGAGGATGCCGCGGCTGACCAGGCGTTTGAGTTTGGAGCGGATGTTCTCGGTGTTCTTGGACA
This sequence comes from Microbispora sp. H10670, assembly GCF_014161385.1. Lineage (NCBI taxonomy): Bacteria > Bacillati > Actinomycetota > Actinomycetes > Streptosporangiales > Streptosporangiaceae > Microbispora > Microbispora sp. H10670. The sequence continues at coordinate 98,811 of NZ_JABBWW010000009.1, forward strand.
CGATGGGCAGGTCCAGGGCCTGGCACGGTGGTGCGGCTGGCTCGGCGTCGTCGACGTCGGCGAGCGACAGGAGGGTCTTGCGGGTGATCCGCAGATGACCGATCGCCTCGTCGAGCTCACGCAGTCTCGCGGTGAGCTCGGCGATGTGGGCGCGCGTCTGCTCGGCCTCGCCGGCCAGAGCGGCCTCACGTGCGTCGATCTTGTCCAGCAGCACTCTGCTCGCCTCATGGCCGGTCATGCGCCGCGCCAGGAGATGCTCAAGGTGCCGGTCAACCGGCGGACCATCACGTCGCTCATCGCCGAGTACACCCGCGACTCGGAGCTTGCAGGGCGGTGTTCGTAGTCGCGGACCAGCCGGCGGTGCCAGGCGAGGATGCCGTAGGTCTGCTCCACCACCCACCGCTTGGGCTGCGGGACGAACCCCTTGTCCGTGGGGTTGCGCTCGACGACCCGAACGTCGATGCCGAGCGCGGCGCCGTGGTCGGCGACCGTGTTCTTGAACCCCTGGTCGGCCATCGCCGTACGCACACTGCCGGGCGGTGTGGCGGCGGCGACCCGGTCCAGCAGGGCGATCCCGGCGGCGTTGTCGTGCGCCGAGGCGGCCAGTACCACGACCGCGATGACCAGGCCCAGCACGTCCACGGCCAGGCCGCGTTTGCGCCCGGGCACCTTCTTGCCCGCGTCCCGGCCCGTGGTGTCGGACGGGACGCCGGCCGCCGCGTGCACACTCTGGGTGTCGAGCACCACCAGGCTCGGGTCGGCTAATCGTCCCCGCTTCTCGCGCGCCTGCCAGCGCAGCAGGTCGTGGATCGTCTGGTCGGTGCCGTCATCGCGCCACTTGGCGAAGTAGTAGTACACCGCGCTGCGGGGCGGCAGGTCGTGGGGCAGGTAGTCCCACTGGCAGCCGGTCCGGCTCTGGTAGAGGATCGCGTTGACGATCTCCCGCAGGTCGTATCTGCCCTGGTGGCCGCTGACCGAGGGGTGCGCGGCCTTCCACGCGGTGATCACAGGCTCGATCAGGGCCCACCGTTCGTCGGATAAGTCGCTTGGGTACGGCTTGCGCTCAGTCACGCCGCCATCACAGCATGCCCCAAGCCCGCGGATCAGTCGTAACGCTATAAATTCACGCAACTACACTACGCAACTCGGCCATACCCTCGCGAATCGCCCTCTCAGGCGCTGAGCAGCGCGTCAAGGCCGATCGGGTCCTCGTGGGTGCCCGGCACCGTGCACGCGTGCGCCCCCGCCACGGCGCCCAGTCGTACGCACTCCTCCAAGGGCCGGCCGTCCAGGCGGCCGTACAGGAAGCCCGAGACGAACGCGTCGCCGGCGCCGTTGGTGTCGGCCACCGGCGCCGGGAGCGGCCGGGCCGGGAAGTGCCGCAGGTCGCCTGCGGACAGCACATGGCAGCCCGCCGCGCCGTCGGTGCAGACGACCAGCGACGCGCGACCCCGCTCCGCGATCGACCGCATGACCGTCTCGCGCCGGTCGCCGAGCCTGGCGGCGGACAGGAAGACGATGTCGGAGAAGAGCGCGAAGTCGCGGTGGTGCTCGGCCTCCCCGTCCCAGTCGTGCAGGTCGGTCGAGGTCGTCGTGCCTGCGGGGACGTCGGCGTACACGTGCCGGGAGAAGTCCGTGATGGACAGGTGGACGTGCCGCGCCGCGCGGAGCGCGGGCAGGTAGAGGTCCCGGGGCAGCCGCTCCCCGGGCACCGCCCGGGGGTCGAACAGCGAGGTGCGCCGCCCGTCGGGGCCGACGAGCAGCACGCTGCGCCGGGTGCCCGCCGCCGTCTCCGCGAAGGCGACGTCCACGCCACGGCCGGCGAGGTGGGCGCGGATCAGCGCGCCCTGCGGGTCGTCGCCGATCAGGTCGACGAGCGTCACCCGCAGGCCGAGCGCGCGGCAGCCGAGCGCCACTCCGGCGCCGGTGTTGCCGATCCGGTCCACGACGGGCGGCACGGTGTAGGTGTCGGCGTACGGCAGGGGCAGCTCGGGCACGTAGACGGTGGTGTCGACGCCGGCGCCGCCGACGACGAGGACGTCGAGCGGGCGGTCGGCGACGACGCGGTCGTCGGCATCATCACGGGTCACGTCGGCTCCGGACGGTCGCGGCGCGGGATCAAGCGGTACGACGCTGCCAGATCACCGAGGCCGACGAAAGACTGCCGCGCCCGGCACCGAAAATCTGCGCTCGCCGTAGTAGACATTTGGGCCCGCTGGGGCTAGTGTTTCTCGCATCGTAAGGAACGGTTGGACCGGGCAGCGGAAGTATCTGCATCACGACGAACTGCCCGGAGTACGACGAAGTCGGAAGTCGATGGCAGAAGGCCGGGTGTGACGGGCCGGTGCAGTGGTTGAGGCCCTGATCGTCGGCGCGCTGCCGCAGGTGAAGCCGGACGATGGTCCGGGAAGAAGAGATGAAGGGAGTGCTGACGCCATCAGGATCGCCCGTTGCCGGCTGAGTCTCGCCGCTCGGGTACCGCAGTTCCACAGGAAGCAGGTGGTCTACGGTCACGCATCCGCGATCCCCGCAACGCCGCCGCCCAGTACGGCGGTCGCGGAAAACAGTTGGCCGGCCGGATATGGCCGGTAGATGGTGTTGAACTCTTCGGGGCCCCGGCACGACAGGTGCCGGGGCCCCCTGACGCGTGATGAAAGGAACGTATGGTTCAACCTCATTCGGCTGCCGAGGGTGCCACACACGCTCACGGCAGCATTGCGGACTCGGCCGGACCCAGGGCCGAAGACCGGTTCGACGATGAGGACTACCCCGCCTACAGCATGGGCGCGGCCGCGGAGATGCTCGGTGTCAGCCCCGCGTTCCTGCGGGCTCTGGGCGCCGCGAAACTGATCGAGCCGAAACGCTCCAGCGGCGGCCATCGCCGCTACTCCCGCTACCAGTTGCGGCTGGCCGCGCGCGCCCGGGAACTCGTCGATCAGGGCACTCCTGTGGAAGCCGCCTGCCGGATCATCATCTTGGAAGACCAGCTAGCCGAAGCGCTGCGTGTCAACGACGCGCGCGACCGCCCGCCCGGAGAAGCCGCGCGGCCGTGATCGGCGTTCCGCGCCGCGGACTCGCGTGCGGCGGCCGGAGACGAATGAGGGCTCGCACCCGTGAAGGTGCGAGCCCTGATACGTGACGCTGTTTCGTCAGGCGGCGACGATGTTCTCGGCCTGAGGGCCCTTCTGGCCCTGGGTGACATCAAAGGCCACCTTCTGGCCCTCGCGCAGCTCGCGGTAGCCGCCCTGAGAGACGATGTTGGAGTAGTGCGCGAAGACGTCGGCGCCGCCGCCGTCCTGCTCGATGAAGCCGAAGCCCTTTTCCGCGTTGAACCACTTGACGGTACCGGTAGCCATGTCGATCTCCTCTTGACAGGTGTGGCCGGAATCCGCGTCGTCACGAATTCCGCGTTGCCGCGATAGGCCCACACCCGGAGTAGACCGGGCAAACAAAAATGCACCTGAGGCTACATACCGTCAGGTGCACACAAGTTCATCATGGGTACCACAACTGCAACTACGTCTAACTTAGCACACGTGAGGCGCGATACGCATACCGCGCCGCCGTCCGCCCGGACAGATCGCGTTCCGCGCCGCGCCCCCGCACCCCTCTCGCCTTCGGAAGGACGCCCCGGGAGGCGGGAGCACGGCGTCAGCGGTTGACGAGGGGGCCGGAGCTGGTGGAGCCGCGGACGACGAGCTCCGGCTGGTAGACGAGCTCGACGTGCTTGGCCGGGGTGCCGCCGATCTCCTCCAGGAGCGTCTGCACCGCGGCCGCGGCCATGGCGCCGATCGGCTTGCGCACGGTCGTCAGCGGCGGGTCGGTGAACGCCATCAGCGGCGAGTCGTCGAACCCGACGACCGACACGTCCCCCGGCACCGACAGCCCGCGCTCGCGGGCGGCGCGGATCGCGCCGAGGGCCATCAGGTCGCTGGCGCAGAAGATGCCGGTGCAGCCCCGCTCGATCAGCGCGCCCGCCGCGGCCTGCCCGCCCTCGACCGAGAACAGCGAGTGCTGCACGAGGTTCTCGACGTCGGTGAGGCCGAGCAGCTGGGCCATCGCCTGGCGGAAGCCCTCGATCTTGCGGATCACCGGGACGAAGCGCCGCTGCCCCAGCGCGAGCCCGATCCGCTCGTGGCCGAGGTCCACCAGGTGCTGTACGGCGAGCCGGTCGTCCGGCGAGATGAACGGCGCCGGGATGGCGTCGCTGTACCCGTCGACCAGCACGATCGGAAGCCCGCGGTCGGTGAGCCGGGTGTAGCGGTCCATCCGGGCGGTCGTGTCGGCGTGCAGGCCGGAGACGAAGACGATGCCGGAGACGCCCCGGTCGAGGAGCATCTCGGTGAACTCGTCCTCGGGCGCGCCGCCGGGCTCCTGCGTGCACAGGATCGGCGTGTAGCCGTGCTGGATCAGCGACTTCTCCATCGCCTGGGCGAAGGCCGGGAAGATCGGGTTGCCGAGCTCGGGGATCACCAGGCCGACCAGGCCGTTGCTGCGCTGGCGCAGCCGCTGGGGCCGCTCGTAGCCCATGAGGTCGAGGGCGGTGAGCACGGCCTGGCGGGTGGCCGGGGCGACCCCCGCCTTGCCGTTGAGCACGCGGCTCACCGTCGCCTCGCTGACTCCGGCTTGAGCAGCGATGTCAGCGAGGCGCGTGTTGTGCATGGCCACCACTTTAGACATTGTCCCTGGTCCACCAGGTGGCGGAGTCGGGGGCCAGCCGGACCACGCCGCCGGAGGACTCCGGCCCGCTGCTGGCCAGCAGCGGCTCTCCGTACTCCGCGGCGCGGTCGGGCGGGATCTCCACCCATCCGGACGTCATGTTCAGGACGCAGGCGAACGTGTCGCCGCGCCGGAACGCGAGGGTGCCGGACGGGCTGTCGAGCCAGGTCAGCGTGCCGTCGCCCAGCTCCGGGCGCTCCCGCCTGAGGGCGAGGGCGGCCCGGTAGAGGCTGAGCATCGACGCGCCATCCCTGACCTGGGCCTCCACCGACAGGTCGCGCCAGCCGGCCGGCACCGGCAGCCAGCTCTCCGTGATGCCCGGCGGGCTGAACCCGTACGGCGGCTCGCCCGCGTCGGTCCACGGCAGCGGGACCCGGCAGCCGTCCCGGCCGCTGTCGGGGTCGCGCAGCCGCTGGGGGTCCTGGAGGTACCGCTCCGGCAGGTCGAGCACCTCGGGCAGTCCCAGTTCCTCCCCCTGGTAGACGTAGGCGGAGCCGGGCAGCGCGAGCATGAGCAGCGCCGCCGCGCGCGCCCTGCGCAGGCCCCGCTCGCCGCCGCCGTACCGGGTGACGTGCCGCTTGACGTCGTGGTTGGACAGCACCCAGGTCGGCGGCGCGCCCACCAGCGCCGACGTGCGGACGGACTCGTCGATGACCTCGCGGAAGCGCACGGCGTCCCACGGCGCCTTGAGGAAGTGGAAGTTGAACGCCTGGTGCAGTTCGTCCGGGCGGACGTAGTTGGCCAGCCGCTCGGGCGAGGGCGCCCACGCCTCCGCGACGCCGATCCGCTCTCCTTCATAGGAGTCGAGGATGCGGCGCCAGGCCCGGTGGATCTCGTGGACGCCGTCCTGGTCGAAGAACGGCACGACCTGGGCGCCGATCATCTCGGCCTGCCCGGCGGCGCCCACGTCGGGCAGACCGGGGGCCTTGACCATCCCGTGCGCCACGTCGATCCGGAAGCCGTCCACCCCGAGGTCGAGCCAGAAGCGCAGCACGTCGGCGAACTCCTCGTGCACCTCCGGGTGCTCCCAGTTGAGGTCGGGCTGTTCGGGGGCGAACAGGTGGAGGTACCACTGCCCGTCCCCGACCCGTGTCCAGGCGGGCCCGCCGAAGATCGACTCCCAGTCGTTGGGCGGCAGTTCGCCGGCGACGCCCTTGCCCTCGCGGAAGATGTAGCGGGCCCGCTCGGGGCTGCCGGGCTCGGCCCGCAGCGCCGCCTCGAACCAGGGGTGCCGGTCGGAGGTGTGGTTGGGCACCACGTCCACGATGATCCGCAGGCCGAGCCCGTGGGCGTCCTCGATCAGCGCCCGCGCGTCGGCGAGCGAGCCGAAGATCGGGTCGACGTCCCGGTAGTCGGCCACGTCGTAGCCGAAGTCGGCCATCGGCGAGGGATAGAACGGCGTCAGCCAGATCGCGTCCACGCCGAGGTCGGACAGATAGCCCAGGCGGCTGCGTACGCCGAGCAGGTCGCCGACGCCGTCGCCGTTGCCGTCCGCGAAGCTGCGGACGTACACCTGGTAGATCACCGCGTCGCGCCACCACCGGGTGGTGACCACCGGCGGCGGGACGGCGAGTTCTGTCATGGGGATCCCCCGATTCTCATGTTGGGTCACGCCTTCGTCGCGCCGGCCGTCAGGCCGGTGACGAGGTGACGCTGGACGAGCAGGAAGACGGCGGCCGCCGGGATCGCGATCAGCACCGACGCGGCCGTGAGCAGGCCCCACTCCGCCTTGTGCTGGCCGACGAACTGGCTCAGCCCGACCGCGAGCGTGTACTTGTCGTCGCCCGTCATGAACGCGGTCGCGTACGCGACCTCCGCCCACGCGGTGAGGAACGAGTAGAACGCGGCCACCGCCAGGCCGGGCTTGGCCAGCGGCAGGATCAGCCGCCAGAACGTGCCGAAGGGGGTCAGGCCGTCCACCCGGCCCGCCTCGTCGATCGACACGGGAACCGTGTCGAAGTAGCCCTTCATCATCCACGCGCAGAACGGCACGGTGGAGGTGAGGTACGCGACGACCAGCGACGGGAACTGGTTGATCAGCCCGAGCCCGGCCATCAGGTTGTAGATCGGCACGATGAGGATCGCCACCGGGAACATCTGCGTGATGAGCAGCATCCACATCACCGACCGGAACCCGGGGAAGCGGAACCGGCTGACGGCGTAGCCGGTGGTGGCCGACAGCAGCACGCCGAGCGCGGCCGTGACGAGCGACACGATCACGGAGTTGGCGGCCCAGGTGAGGAACCTGGTCTCCCCCAGGACCTGGGCGTAGTTGGCGAGGGTGGGGTGGTCGACCGGCGCGACCGAGGCCGTCTCGATGACGCTCCTCGGCTTGAGCGAGGTCAGCACCAGCCACGCGACCGGGAACACCGACACGATGCTCGCCGCGATCAGCGTGAGGTGCAGGGCGGCCGACCTGGCCGGGGTGCGCCGGTCGCGGCTCCACGCCCCGGCGGGAGCGGGAGCCGGCGCGGGAGCCGGCGCGGGAGCCGGCGCGGGAGCCGGCGCGGGAGCCGGCGCGGCGGAAGCGGAGCCGGGCACAGGGCTCGGCACGGGGCTCGGCTCAGGGGCGGGTGCGGGGGCGGCGGGGCTCACCACGCCTCCCCCTGCCGCCGCAGCGCGCGCTTGTAGACGGTGGCCAGGACGACGAGCAGCGCGAGGATCACCAGGCCCCAGGCGGCGGAGCCGGAGTAGTTCCTGATGCCCTCGAACGCCTGGCGGTAGGCGTACGTCACGAGGATCTCCGTGGATCCGCCCGGTCCTCCGCGGGTCAGCAGGAAGATGACCGGGAACTGGTTGAACGTCCAGATCGTGCCGAGCAGCACGACCGTGCTCGACACCGGGCGCAGGCCCGGCAGCGTGATGTGCCGGAACCGCTGCCACGGGCTGGCGCCGTCGACCTCGGCCGCCTCGTACAGTTCGCGCGGGATGGCCTGCAGACCGCCGAGCAGCGCGAGCATCATGAAGGGCACGCCGAGCCAGACGTTGCAGGCGATCACCGAGACCTTCGCCCAGAACGGGTCGTCGAGCCAGGCGATCCCGGCGAACCCGGCGGCCCGCAGCATGGCGTTGACCACCCCGAACTCGCCGTTCAGCAGGTAGCGCCAGATGAACGCGGACACGAAGGCCGGCACCGCCCAGGGCAGCACGAGCAGCATCCGGTAGAGCGACCGCAGCCGCAGCGGGCGGTTGAGCAGCAGCGCGAGACCGAGGCCGATGCCCACGTGCAGGGCGACGCAGACGACCGTCCACACGATCGTCCAGGCGAGCCGGCCGAGGAACTCGGGCGAGGTGAGGATGGCGGCGTAGTTCTTCAGGCCCACGAACTCGTACGTGGACGGGATGACGTTCATCCCGATCGTGCGGCCCATGTTGGCCTCGGTCGCGTCGGTCAGCGACAGGTAGACGCCACGGGCGAGGGGATAGCCGACCAGCACCAGCGTCACGATGACGACCGGCGCCGTCATCGCCCAGGCGTACCAGTGACGCGACAGGAGGCGCCGCGCCCCGTTACGGGGCGCGGCCCTTCTCGTCGCGACGACGTCAGCCGTCATCGCCTACAGGCTCCAGCCCTTGAGGATGCCCTGGTATGCGGTGGCGACGTCCTTGAGCATGGGCTCGGTGGTCGTCTGGCCGCCCGCGAGCTTCTGGTAGCCCTCGACCAGCGGCTGGAACAGCGAGGCGGCCTCGGGGATCCAGGGGCGCTCGACGGCCGACTCCATCGGCTTCTGCCACTGGGCGATCTTCGGGTTGGCCGTCGCCTCGGAGGCGCTGTAGGCGGACTGGCGGGTCGGCAGCAGGCCGAGCTTGCCGGCGATCTTCGCCTGGCTCTCCGCGCTGTCCATGAACTGGACGAACAGGTAGGACGCGTCGAGGTTCTTCGAACCCGCGTAGACGGTGTAGTCGTGGCCGCCCAGCGGCGCGCCCGCCTTCGCCGAGCCGGCCGGGACCGGAGCGACGCCGAAGTTGTCCGGGTCGTCCTTGAACACCTTGCCACCGAGGTTGTCGGCGTTCGACCACGGGCCGTTGAAGATCATCGCGACCTTGCCGTCCTTGAACGCGGTCTCCGCGTTCGTGTAGCTGTCCTGCAGCGCGGGCTTGACGGCGGCGCCGGACGTGATCAGGTCCTCGACGATCTTCACTCCCGCCACGCTCTGCGGGGACGAGATCGTGATCTTCTTGTTCGGTACGTCGACGAAGTCGCCGCCCTCGCCGTAGATGAACGGGAGGAGGAAGTAGGCGTCCACGTTCAGGGCGAGCCCGCCCGCGCCGGTCTTCGACTTGACGTCGAGCGCCGCCTTCTTGAGGTCGGCCATCGTGGCCGGAGGCTCGTCGTAACCCGCCTTCTTCAGCAGTTCCTTGTTGTACAGCAGGCCGAGGGTGTCGGTCACCTGCGGCACGCCGTACGTCTTGCCGTTGTACTTGCCGCTCGCGGCCGGGACCGGCAGGAACTCCTCGGGCTTGTCGACGGCCGCCGTGCCGTCGAGCGGCGCGAGGTAGCCGAGGGAGGCGAACTCCGCGACCCAGCCGACGTCGGTGCGCAGGACGTCGGGGGCGCCCGACCCCGACTGCGCGGCGGTCTTGAACTTGTCCCGCGCGTCCGCGAACGGCACGTTGACGTACTCGACCTTGATCTTCGGGTACTTGGCCTCGAAGTCCTTGATGAGCTCCTGGAAGACCGGACCCTCGGTCGTGGCGTCCGAGGTGTCCCACCAGGTGACCGTGCCGGACACCTCGGCGGGAGCGGCGCTCCCGGCGGGCGCCGATCCGGCGCCGCCCGAGTCGCCGCCCGAGTCGCCGCCACAGGCCGTGACCGCCAAAGCCAGCGCCGCGGCGACCACCGCGGACGTGAGGACTCGCCTCATCTGTGTCGCACTCCTTGGTCAGGGGATTTGACCGGAAGGTAACAGGGGGCCACCGGCGATGAAAGGCCTTACAGAAAGTTTCAGCAATTTCGTTACCTTTGACCCCTCCCGGAGTGCGTCAGGGAGGTCACGGCATAACCCTGACACGCGGCTTTAGCAAGGGGAAAGTTTGGAGTAACGGCAAGTTGCAGGCAGATGCCGGATCTTTCACGACACGTATGGACATGAGTGCCCGCGACGCGATGTACTACCTCATCATTTACATCGGCGGCTGGGGATCCGGGCTCTCCTGCCCGGGAGGAACGAGCTTGCAATGAGCACCGTCGTCCTCGACAACGTGACGAAGATCTACCCGGGGGGGTACCTCGCGGTCGACCGCATGAACCTGCGTGCGGACGAGGGCGAGCTTCTCGTCCTGCTCGGCCCGTCGGGCTGCGGGAAGTCCACGCTGCTGCGCATGATCGCGGGACTGGAGGAGATCACCTCCGGCGACCTGTGGCTGGGCGGGCAGCTCGCGAACCACCTCGCTCCCCGGGACCGGGACGTGGCGATGGTGTTCCAGAACGGCGCCCTCTATCCGCACCGGACGGTGCGCGGCAACCTGTCGTTCCCGTTGGAGATCGCCAAAGCCGACCCCGCCGCGGCCAAACAGCGGGTCGTCGAGCTGTCGCGGGCGCTGCACATCGACGAGACGCTGGACCGGCGTCCGGGCACGCTGTCCGGCGGCCAGCGCCAGCGCGTCGCCATGGGCCGCGCGATCGTGCGCCAGCCCTCCCTCTTCCTGATGGACGAGCCGCTGTCCAACCTCGACGCCGGCATGCGCACCGAGTTGCGCATGGAGATCTCGTCACTGGTGCGAGCGCTCGGGGTCACCACCATCTACGTGACGCACGACCAGGTCGAGGCGCTGACCCTGGCCGACCGTATCGCGATCATGAACAGGGGCGTGCTGCAGGACCTCGGCACCCCCGCCCAGGTCTACAACGACCCGGCGACCGCCTTCACCGCCGCGTTCCTCAACTCCCAGCAGCTCAACCTGCTGGCGGCGACCGTGCGCACCCCGCAGAACAAGTTCATCATGCTCGACTTCGGCCCCCATCAGATCACCATGCCATGGACCGATCCACGCGCGTACGCGGTCTCGCAGCACACCGGCATGCAGATCATCGTGGGCATCCGGCCGGACGGGCTCGTCCCGGTGCCGGAGAAGACCGAGGGCCCGACCTTCTTCGGCCGGGTCAGGACGCTGGAGTACCACGGCCACGAGTGGCTGGCCTACCTGGAGGCCGGGATCCCCGCCGTCACCGCGCCGGAGCCGCCGGACCGCCGCCAGATGAACGGCACCAACGGCGGCGGCAGGGCGCGGTCGATGATGCGCCGCCTGCTGAACGGATCGCCGGTGCCGGAGGAGCAGGAGGAACCGCCTCCGGTCTCGACGTCGGGCACGCACCGGCGCGCCGACCTCATCGTCCGGCTGGGCAACCGGCCGGTGTGGCGCGCGGGCGAGCACGGCCGGGTCGCCGTCGACGTCTCCCGCCTCATGCTCTTCACCATGGACGGCAACCGCATCGACCCGCCCCGCCGCTGACGCCACCCGCCGTCCCGGCCCGCGGGCCAGGGCTCACACCGTACGGCTGACGCCGCCGGCCAGCACCGAGACGATCCCCACCAGCCGGACGATCTTGTCGACCTCCGCCCGGTGGAAGGCCGGGCCCTGGGATCGGGCCACCACGAGGTGGACGCCGTCCATCGGCACGCTGACCAGGTGCAGGTCGCCCTCCTCGAACGCCGTGGCGCGCAGCGGGATCAACTCGGCCGCGGGCACCGACTCGGGCGCCTGCCAGCTTCCGTGGACGACCGCGCCGCCGGTCGAGTCGACGGTCACCGCCCACTCCGCGCTGACCAGGTCGGCCACCGCGTCCACGAGGGTGACGTACGCGCGGTCGGGGTCGCCGGCGACGTGGCCGAGGAGGTCGTAGTCGAGGCTCGCGCCGGGCACCTCCCGGGTCGGCCACACGCCCTCCACCCGCGTGCCGGGCACCACTCCGATGCGGTCGCGCAGTTCGGCGGGCTCGAACACCCCCGACCAGGAGACGGTGAAGTCGTCCACGGCCCGGCCCGCCTCCCGTTCCAGCACGGTGACCTGCAGGATGTCGGCGCCCATGACCCCGAACGCCCGCGCCACCTGGCCGAGCACCCCCGGCCGGTCGGGGAGCGAGACCCTCAGCCGCAGCAACATCCCCACCACCTCCTCCTCCATCCGCGCCGGGCGACGCGACACCAACAGTGTCGGACACAGGTTTCACGCCTGTTACGGCGGCGGGTCACGAGGCGACTGGAATGTTTCTGGAAATTTCAGCAAATGCTTGCACCAACGTGGTCAGGACAGTAGCTTCCGGGCCATGGTGACCCCCCAGCACCGGCGCGGGCGCGCGCCCCTCGCGGCACTCTCGGCCACGGCACTGGCCGCCGCGCTCCTCGCCGCCCCTCCCGCCACCGCCTCCGCCACCACGTCCCTCACCACATCCCCCACCACCGCGCGGATCGCCGTCCCTACGGCCGGCGGGACAGCCGCCGGGACCACCGCGAAGACCACCGTGAACACCGGCGCCGGGACGGCCACGAGCCACGCCGGGCCGCCCGCCGCGCCGCCGGACGCCGAGCTCGCCCGGGACGCGCTCCGCGTGGACCTGTCCCGCGAGCGCCTCTACTTCGTGATGACCGACCGGTTCGCCGACGGCGACGCCTCCAACGACCGCGGCGGGCTGACCGGCGACCGGCTGACGACCGGGTTCGATCCCGCGGACAAGGGCTTCTACCAGGGCGGCGACCTCGCCGGGCTGATCTCCAGGCTCGACTACGTCAAGGGCCTCGGCAGCACGGCCATCTGGCTCACGCCGTCGTTCAAGAACCGTCCCGTGCAGGGCACCGGGGCGGAGGCCAGCGCCGGCTACCACGGCTACTGGATCACCGACTTCACCGCGATCGACCCGCACCTCGGCACCAACGCGCAGATGAAGAGCCTCGTCAAGGAGGCGCACAAGCGCGGCATGAAGGTGTTCTTCGACATCATCACCAACCACACCGCCGACCTCGTCGACTACGCCGAGAAGACGTACGGCTATCGCGGCAAGGCCGCCTATCCCTACGTGGACGCCTCCGGCCGGGTCTTCGACGACCGCGACTACGCCCTGCGCGACGACTTCCCCAAGGTCACCGCGAAGTCCTTCCCGTACACGCCGGTGGTGCGGGCGAGGTCGAAGGTGCCGTCCTGGCTGAACGACCCGACGATGTACCACAACCGGGGCGACTCGACCTTCTCCGGCGAGAGCTCCGAGTACGGCGACTTCTCCGGCCTCGACGACCTGTGGACCGAGCGTCCCGAGGTCGTCAAGGGCATGACGGACATCTACCGGACGTGGGTGAAGGAGACCGGGATCGACGGTTTCCGCATCGACACCGCCAAGCAGGTGAACCTGGAGTTCTGGCAGCGCTTCGCGCCCGCGCTGCACACGTACGCGGCCAGGCTCGGCAACGACAGGTTCTTCATGTTCGGCGAGGTCTACACGTCCGACCCCGCCGTGGAGAGCCGCTACTCGACCACGGGCACGCTCGACGCCACGCTCGACTTCGGCTTCCAGGAGGCGGCCCGCTCCTACGCGGCCGGCGGCGACGCCGCGGGCCTGAGCAGGCTGTACGCGGCCGACGACTACTTCACCGACGCCGACTCCAACGCCGCGTCGCTGCCGACGTTCCTCGGCAACCACGACATGGGCCGCATCGGCTACTTTCTGAAGCAGGCCGCCCCGTCGGCCGGGGACGCCGCCCTGCTCGCCCGCGACCGCCTGGCCCACCAGCTCATGTATCTCACCCGCGGCCAGCCGGTGGTCTACTACGGCGACGAGCAGGGCTTCACCGGCGACGGCGGCGACAAGGACGCCCGGCAGACCATGTTCGCCTCCAGGACCGCCGACTACCTCGATGACGACCTCATCGGCACCACCGCCACCCACGCCGCGGACAACTACGTCACCACCCACCCGCTCTACACCTCGATCGCCGAACTGGCCCGGCTCCGCGACCGCTATCCCGCGCTGGCGGACGGCGCGCAGATCGAACGGCTGGCCGACGGCGGTGTGTACGCGTTCTCCCGGCTCGGCGCCAGGGAACGGGTCGAGTTCGTGGTGGCGCTCAACAGCGGCACGGCCGCCAGAGCCGTCCAGATCCCCACGTACTCGGCCGGGGCCTCCTTCACCCAGGTGTACGGGGGCACGCAGACGCTCACGAGCGCGGCGGACGGGAGGCTGGCCGTGACCGTGCCGCCGCTGACGGCCGTCGTCTACCGCGCCGACAGGGCCCTCGCCACCCCGTCGGCGGCTCCGCGGATCTCGCTCACGCTGCCGGGGACGGCACTGCGCGGAACCGCCGGCGACGGCCGCGTGCCGATCTCGGCGGAGGTACCCGGCGGCGGCTTCGCCCAGGTCACGTTCGCCGTCAAGGCGGGCGACGCGCCGTGGCGGGTGCTCGGCACCGACGACGCGCCCAACGGCCGCGTCTACCGGGTGTTCCACGACCTGACCGGCGTGCCGGAGGGCACCCCTCTCACGTACCGGGCCGTGGTGAAGGACGCGGCGGGCCGGTACGCGGGCGCCACGGCGGCCGCGACCGCCGGGCCGGAGCCGGCCGGGGAGGAGCCGGGCGCGGTGAAGCGTGACCACCTGGTGGTCCACTACCGGCGCGACGGCGGCGACTACGACGGCTGGGGCCTGCACGCCTGGGGCGACATCGACCAGACGGTCGAGTGGGGCTCGCCGGTCGCCTTCGAGGGCGAGGACGCCTTCGGCCGCTTCGCCTGGCTCAAGCTGAAGCCGGGGGCCACCGAGGTCGGCCTGATCACCCACAAGGGCGACACCAAGGACCAGGGCGATCGGACGGTCGATCCGGCCCGTACGGGCGAGGTGTGGCTCACCGAGGGGAAGCCCGGGGTGTACGCCTCCCGGGCCGCCGCCCAGGGCTACGCCACGATCCACTACCACCGCCCCGACGGCGCGTACGACGGCTGGGGCCTGCACCTGTGGGGCGACGCGCTCGCCGACGGCGCGGGCACCGAGTGGGCCTCGCCGCGCCCACCGGACGGCACAGACGCCTTCGGTGCCTTCTGGCGGGTGCCGCTGAAGGACGCGGACGCGCCGCTGAACTACATCGTGCACAGGGGCGACACGAAGGACCCCGGGCCGGACCAGTCCTTCGTCCCCGCCCGGCAGCCCGAGGCGTACGTCAACGCGGGCGAGAACGCGGTCCACGCGAGCGCGGCGGCGGCCCGGCACGTCGCGGTGCTGCACTATCACCGGGCCGACGGCGACTACGACGGCTGGGGCCTGCACTTCTGGGGCGACGCGGCCGGGTCGGTCGAGTGGGGCGACCCGCTGAAACCGGCCGGGAAGGACCTCTTCGGAGTGTACTTCGAGGTGCCGCTCAAGGAGGGCGCGCGGTCGCTCGGCTGGATCGTCCACAAGGGCGACGTCAAGGACCAGCAGGCCGACCAGTCGCTCGACCTCGCGATAACCGGCAACGAGGCGTGGAAACTGTCAGGTGTGGACGGATACCTACTGCCGCAACCGCCGGCCTCCGGAGCGGACGCCGACCTGTCGAAGGCCACGGCCCAGTGGATCGACCGCGACACGGTGGCCTGGAAGGGCGAGGTCGCGGCGGCGAACCACTACGCGCTGGCCTACTCCCCCAAGGGCGACATCGCGTACGAGAAGGGTGATCTCACCGGCGACGTCCACCTGATCCGGCTGGCTCCCGGGCAGTTCAGCGACGCGCAGAAGGCCGCCTGGCCGCATCTGGCGGCGTACGGCGCGCTGAAGGTGGACCCGCGCGACGCCGGTCTCGTACGCGACGCGCTGCGCGGCCAGGTCGTGGCGGTCGAGCGCGGGCCCTCGGGCGCGCTGCTGACCGCCACCGGCGTGCAGATCCCCGGCGTGCTCGACGACCTGTACGCCGCGGCCGCCAGGGCCCCTCTGGGGCCGACCGGCGGCGGCGCGCTGTCGGTGTGGGCGCCGACGGCCCGGACGGTCGAACTGGCCCTCTACGACGCCCCGGCGGCCGGCCGCCGGACGGTTCACCCGATGCGCAGGGACGACGCCACGGGCGTGTGGTCCGTCGCCGGCCCGCCGTCCTGGCGGGGCAGGTACTACACCTATCTCGTCACCGTCTACGCCCCGGCCGCCGGGAAGATCGTGACGAACGAGGTGACCGACCCCTACAGCCTGTCGGTGTCGGCCGGGTCGGGGCGCAGCCAGATCGTGGACCTGGACGACCGGGCGCTGCGGCCGGACGGCTGGACGGCGCTGCGCAAGCCCCCGGCGGTGCGGCAGGACCGGGCGTCGATCTACGAACTGCACGTGCGCGACTTCTCCGCCTCCGACGCCACCGTGCCGGCCGCCGAGCGCGGCACGTACAAGGCGTTCACCGAGACGGGCAGCGCGGGGATGACCGAGTTGCGGAGCCTGGCGAAGGACGGGCTGACCCACGTCCACCTGCTGCCGGTCTTCGACTTCGCGACCGTGCCCGACCTGGCGGCGGACCGCGCCGAGCCGGGCTGCGACCTCGCAGCGCTGCCGCCGGACTCCGACCGCCAGCAGGCGTGCGTCGCGGAGACGGCCGCCAAGGACTCCTTCAACTGGGGGTACGACCCCCTGCACTACACGGTGCCGGAGGGGTCGTACGCGACCCACCCGGACCGGCGGATCAGGGAGTTCCGCGAGATGGTCGCGGGGCTGAACGGCGCGGGGCTGCGGGTGGTCATGGACGTGGTCTACAACCACACGCACGCCGCCGGGCAGGACCCGGGCAGCGTGCTCGACCGCGTGGTCCCCGGCTACTACCAGCGGCTCATGGACGACGGCACGGTGGCCACCTCCACCTGCTGCGCGAACACCGCGCCGGAGCACGCGATGATGGGCCGCCTCGTGGTCGACTCGATCGTCACCTGGGCGCGGCAGTACAAGGTCGACGGGTTCCGGTTCGACCTGATGGGTCATCACCCCAAGGCGAACATCCTCGCCGTGCGCAAGGCGCTCGACGCGCTGACGCCGGACAGGGACGGCGTGGACGGCAGGTCGATCATCCTGTACGGCGAGGGCTGGGACTTCGGCGAGGTCGCGGGTGGCGCCCGGTTCGAGCAGGCCACGCAGGCCGCCATGGCCGGGACCGGGATCGGCACCTTCAACGACCGGCTGCGCGACGCGGTGCGCGGCGGTTCGCCGTTCGACGCCGACCCGGGCGTCCAGGGCTTCGGCTCCGGCCTCGCGGACCGGCCCGGCGACCGGCTCGCGCACTACGAGGACCTGATCAGGCTCGGGCTCGCGGGCAACCTCCGCGACTTCACGTTCACCGGGTCGTCGGGCACGCCGGTGAAGGGCTCGCAGATCGACTACAACGGCGGCCCCGCGGGATACGCCGCCACGCCGGGCGACGCGGTGACGTACGTGGACGCGCACGACAACGAGACGCTGTTCGACGCTCTGGCGTACAAGCTGCCGCGGGACACCCCGATGGCCGACCGGGTCAGGATGCAGACGCTGTCGCTGGCGACGGCCCTGCTCGGCCAGGGCACGGCGTTCGTCCACGCCGGCAGCGAACGGCTGCGGTCCAAGTCGCTCGACCGCAACTCCTACGACTCGGGCGACTGGTTCAACCGGCTGCTGTGGGACTGCGAGCGGGGCAACGGCTTCGGGGCCGGCCTGCCGCCCGCGAAGGACAACGAGGCGCGCTGGCCGTACGCGCGGCCGCTGCTGGCCGACCCCGCGCTGCGGCCGGACTGCGCGGCGATCGGAGCGGCCCGGGCCGGGTTCGGCGAGCTGCTGCGGATCAGGTACTCCTCCCCCGCGTTCTCGCTGGGGTCGGCGGCGGAGATCGCCCGGCGGGTGACGTTCCCGCCCTCGGGGACGCCCGGAGTGATCGTCATGCGGATCGACGCCGCCGGCGCCGACCCCGCGGTCAAGGCGCTCTACGTGGTGTTCAACGCCACCGGGCAGGCCGCCGCTCCGGCCGTGCCCGGCGTCAGGGGCGCCCAGGTCGCGCTGCACCCGGTGCAGGCGGCGTCGGCCGACCCGGTGGTGCGCCAGGCGGCGGCCGACCCGGCGAGCGGCGTCCTGCGCGTGCCCGCCCGCACGGTCGCGGTCTTCACCGAGGCGTCCGGTAATGCACCATAAATCCGTCTTTGGATAAGTTTGGTGTTCTATTGCCGCTCTTGCGAGTTTTTCGCGTAATGACCATGGATAGCCTCGGGTGATGCTCGTTCCCAAGCACCCCCGGTCACTCCGAGCCCGGCTGACGCTGATCGCGGCCGGGCTCGCGGCGTGCCTGCTGATCCCGATCGCGGTCGTGCTCAACGTGCTCGTGCGGCACGCGGTCGCCGAAGGGATCTGGAACGAGAGCCTGGACACCGCGAGCCGCGTCGCGGCCTCGGTCCGCGACGGCAGCCTGACCGATCCGGTGGCGACCGGCGGCAACGGCATCGACCTGGTGGAGGTGGTCAGCTCCGACGGCCGGGTGATCGCCAGCAGCGCGGGAGCCGACGGCGTCCACCGGCTGAGCCCGTTACACCCCGCCGCCGACGGCGACGTGACCCAGACGACCTCCTGCGCCCCCCACGGCCGCGACTGCCTGTACGTGACGGTGGTTCGCGTCTTCCCCGGCCCCGGCTCCGACTTCGTCTACGCGGGCCGCGCCGCCCCGGCGGTCCTCACCAGCCCCCTGGGCCTGCCGTCGCTGCTCCTGCTGGCCCTGATGCTCGCCGCGCTCTCGGGATGGGCCGCCTGGAAGACGGCCGGCCGCGTGCTGCGCCCGGTCGAGGCCATCCGGTCGGAGCTCGCGGGGATCAGCGGGAAGAACCCCGGCTCGCGGGTGCCCGAGCCGCCCGGCGACGACGAGATCGCCCGCCTCGCCAGGACCGCCAACGACGCGCTGGCCCGGCTCGACACCTCGATCCAGCGGCAGCGGCAGTTCGCCGCCGACGCCTCGCACGAACTGCTCACCCCCATCTGCGGGATCCGCGCCCAGCTGGAGAGCGCGCGGCTGCATCCCGAGGACACCCCCGAGGCCGTCCTCGCGGCGCTGCGCGACACCGAGCGCCTGGAGGCGATCGTCTCCGACCTGCTCCTGCTCGCCCGCATCCCCACGGTCCCCGAGACCGCGAGGGAGGAGGTCGACCTGTCGCATCTGGTCGTCGCCGAGGTCGACCGGCGGCCGGGCCGGTTGCCGACCCAGCTGCACGAGACGCCGGGGGTGGTCATCTGGGGCATGCGCCGGCACCTCGCCCGGGTGGTGGCCAACCTGCTCGACAACGCCGAGCGGCACGCGCTGACCGGGGTGTCCGTGTGCGTCGAGCGGGCGGGTGACGAGGCGGTCCTGTGCGTGCGCAACGACGGCGGGTGCATCCCGGAGGCGGACCAGGAACGGATCTTCGAGCGGTTCTACCGGACCGACGCGGCGCGCAGCCGCAGCCGGGGCGGCACCGGCCTCGGCCTGGCCATCGCCCGCGAGGTCGTGGAGGCCCACGGAGGGTCGATCCGGGTGGAGAACGTCGAGGACGGCGTGCGGTTCGTGCTGCGGCTGCCGCTGGCGCCCGACCAGCCGGACGGACCGCCGGAACCCGGCGGCCAGGACGCGCGGCCGGACGGCCAGGACGCGTAGCCGGACGGCCAGGACGCGCGGCCGGACGGCCGGGACCGGCGGCCCGGAGGCGAGGACACCCAAAGTTAAGACCGGCGCCCCTGCGCGTTCAGCCGGGCAACCCCCAACGGGACAACCTGCTGGCTAGTTTTCTCGACACCCCGCCCCCCAGGACCCCCGGGGGTTCCCGATGTCGCAGGTGAAGGAGTCACTCGTGCGAGTGCTGGCAGTCGTCCCCGCCAGAGGTGGTTCGGTGGGCGTCCCGCTGAAGAACCTGGAGAAGGTGGGCGGCATTCCGCTCGTGGCCCGCGCGGTCGACGCCTGCCTGCGCGCCGAGCTCGTGGACGAGGTGGTCGTCAGCACCGACCACGACCTGATCGCCCGGGCGGCCGAGGACGCCGGGGCCCGCGTGGTGCGCCGCCCCGCCGACCTCAGCGGCCCGACCGCCTCCAGCGAGTCGGCCGTGCTGCACGCCCTGTCCGAGACGCCGGGCGAGGACCCGGAGATCGTCGTCCTCGTCCAGTGCACCAGCGCGTTCATCGACCCCCGCGACCTCGACGCGGCCGTGGGCAGGGTGCTCGGCGGCGAGGCCGACTCGGTCTTCTCCGGTGTCGAGACCTACGAGTTCGTCTGGACCGGCGCCGGGCACGGCGTGAACCACGACCCGGCCGTGCGCCCGCGCCGCCAGGACCGCGAGCCCCACTTCCGGGAGACCGGCGCGTTCTACGTCATGCGTACGGCGGGCCTGCGCGAGCGCGGCCACCGGTTCTTCGGCACCGTCGCGGTCCAGCCGGTGCCCAGCCGGCACGCGGTCGAGATCGACGTCCCGGAGGATCTGGAGATCGCCCGGGCCCTCGCCCCGTTCGTGGACGAGCCGCTGCCCATCGACGTGGACGCGGTAGTCACCGACTTCGACGGCGTGCACACCGACGACCGCGCGTTCGTCGACTCCGAGGGCCGGGAGATGGTCGCCGTCAGCCGCTCCGACGGCATGGGGATCGCGCTGCTGCGCCGCGCCGGGGTGAAGACGCTCGTGCTGTCCACCGAGCGCAACCCGGTCGTCGCCGCCCGCGCCGCCAAGCTCGGCGTGCCGGTGGTGCAGGGCCTCGGCGCCAAGGACGCCGCGCTGCGCGCGTGGCTCGCCGCCGAGGGGCTGGACCCCGAGCGGGTCGCCTACGTCGGCAACGACGTCAACGACCTGTCCTGTATGGCGATGGTCGGCTGGCCGGTCGCGGTGCCCGACGCCCACCCCCGGGTGCGCGCCGCCGCCCGCGTCGTGCTGTCGGCCCCCGGCGGCGCGGGAGCGGTGCGCGAACTGTCCGACCGGGTGCTCGCCGCCCGCCCGGCCGCCGCCCCCGAACCCGCCCCCGAGACGGTCCCCGCCCCCGCTCTCCCGGCGTACGGCGCGGCCCCGCTCGCGGAGCCCCGGCCGGTGCGGATCGGCAGGTCGCTGGTCGGGCCCGGGCAGCCGGTCTACGTGATCGGCGAGATCGGCATCAACCACAACGGCGACGTGGAGATCGCGCGCAGGCTGATCGACGTGGCCGCCGACGCCGGCTGCCAGGCGGTCAAGTTCCAGAAGCGCACGCCGGAGATCTGCGTGCCGCTGGAGCAGCGCGACCAGATCCGGCAGACGCCGTGGGGCGAGATGACCTACATGGAGTACAAGCTCCGCACCGAGTTCGGCGCCGACGAGTACGCCCACATCGCCAAGTACTGCGAGGAGCGCGGCGTCGACTGGTTCGCCTCGCCCTGGGACGTGCCGTCGGTGGAGTTCCTGGAGAACATGGACGTCGTCGCGCACAAGGTGGCCTCGGCCTCGGTGACCGACCACGAACTGCTCCGGGCGCTGGCGGCCACCCGCAAGCCGGTCATCCTGTCGACCGGCATGTCGACGATCGAGGAGATCGACGCCGCGGTGGAGATCCTCGGCACCGAGCGCCTGGTCATGATGCACGCCACCTCCACCTACCCGCTGCCTCCGGAGGAGGCCAACCTCCGTATGATCACCACGCTGCGGCAGCGGTACGGCGTGCCGGTCGGCTACTCGGGGCACGAACGCGGGCTGCAGATCTCGCTGGCGGCCGTGACGCTGGGCGCGGTCACCGTCGAGCGGCACATCACGCTCGACCGCACGATGTGGGGCTCCGACCACGCCGCCTCGCTGGAGCCGAGCGGCCTGGAGCACCTCGTCCGCGACATCCGGATCATCGAGGAGTCCCTCGGGGACGGCGTCAAGCGGGTCTACCCCGGTGAGGAGGCCCCGCGGGCCCGCCTGCGCCGGGTCACGGCGTGATCACCCTTTCCGTGATCGTGCCCGTCAGGGACGGCGAGGCGTACCTCAGTGACGCCTTGGCGTCCCTGGCGCGCAACCGGACGCGCGAGTTCGAGACCGAGGTCGTCGTCGTCGACGACGGCTCGGCCGACGCGACGGCGGACGTCGCCGAGGACTTCCGGCGCGACCTGCCGGGGCTCTCGCTCGTCCGCAACGCGGCGCCGCTGGGGCTCGCCGACGCCCGCAACGCCGGGCTGAAGCTGGCCTCCGGCCGGTACGTCACCTTCCTCGACGCCGACGACTGGCTCGCGCCGGGCTACCTGCCCCGGCTGGTCGCGGCGATCGAGGGGCTGGGCTGCGACTTCGTCCGGGTGGATCACGTGCAGGCCGAGGGCCGCAAACGGGAGACGCACCGGGCGCCGCAGCCGCGCCGCGGGGTGGTGCTCGACCCGCGCGAGAGCATCCTGCCGGCCGGGCTCAAGACCATGGTCGACTACCCCTACGCCTGGGCCGGGATCTACCGGCGCGAGCTGGGCGACCTGCTGGCGTTCCCCTCGGGCCTGCACACCGCCGAGGACCGCCCGTGGATCTGGCGGCTGCACCGGCTGGCCAGGTCGTACGCCGTGGTGTCCCTCGCCGGGCTGTTCTACCGGCGGGGGCTCCCGGCCTCGCTCACCCAGATCGGCGACGAGCGGCAGCTGCACTTCTTCGACGCCTACGACATCGTGCTGGACGAGGCCGAGCCGCGCTACCTGCCCAAGGCGGCCCGCAACCTGTGCGCGCTGCTCGCCCACCACGCCGAGCTGGCCGAGCGGTTCACCCCGGCCGTACGGGCCCGGTTCGACGAGCGGGCGCGGGCGGCGCTCGCCCGGCTGCCGCGCGAGACGCTGACCGAGGCGCTCGGCGGCCTGGAGCCCGAGCGGGCCGCCCTGCTCGGCCCCTACCTTCCCGGAGGCCCGAGTGCCTGACCCGACGCTGTTCTACGCCTCCACGCTGTTCGGCGCGATGACGCTCGCCGCGGCGATCGAGGAGGGACGGTTCGGCGGCGGGCCCAGGGTCCTGCTGGTGTCGAACAACGCGGCGATCCCGGAGGTGACCCCGGCGCCGGACGAGGCGCCGGGGTTCGCCGCGCTGCGCGGGGCGTTCGACCGCGTGCTGTCCTGGAACGAGATCATCGCGCCGCTGCACCCGTCCGACTGGAAGCCCCGCTCGATCGAGACGCCCATGCTCGGCCGCCTGCTGCGCGACCTGCTGGGGGAACCCGGCGAGCTGGTCCTGGAGTCGATCGCGGTGCCGCCGGCGCGGACGCTCGCGGGCCTGGTGAAGGACTGCCCGATCACCGTCTACTCCGACGGGCTGATGAGCTACGGACCCACCCGCGACCCGCTGCCGCAGGAGATCGCCGGCCGGATCGGCCGGCTGCTCCACCTCGATCTCGTCCTGGGCCTGGCCCCCCTGCTGCTGGCCGAGCACGGCGTGCCGGCCGAGGCGCTGGCGGACGCGTCGTTCACGCGGGTGACGGGCCGGGTCGCGGAGGCGGCGGAGGCGGCCCCCCGCGCCGAGGCGATGATCCTCGGGCAGTACCTGTCCTCGCTGGGCCTGCTCACCGCCGCCGAGGAGGCCGGGCTGCACGAGCGGATGCTGCGCGGCCTGGCGGCGCGCGGCCACCGCACCGTGCTGTTCAAGCCGCACCCCGCGGCCGGGCGGCGGCACGCCCGCGAGCTGCGGCCGGTCGCCGCGGAGCTGGGCGTCGAGCTCCTGGTGGCGCCGGAGACGACGCCCGCCGAGGCGTGCTTCGCCGCGCACCGCCCCGACCTGGTCGCCGGGTGCTTCTCCACCGCGCTGGTGACCGCGCGGAGGCTGTTCGGACTGCCGGTCGCGGCCGCCGGAACCGGCCTCGTGCTCGAACGGCTCACGCCGTACGAGAACAGCAACCGGATCCCGGCGACGATCGTGGACGCGACGCTGCCCCGGCTGGAGGCCGACGGCACGATCGCCGAGCCGCCCGCCCACGACCTGCCCGCCCTGGTCGGGGCGGTCGGCTACTGCATGCAGAGCGCGGCGCACCCCGGACTGCGCGAGGCCGCGGCGGCCTACGTGCGCGACCACGGCCCGGCACGCTACTTCAAGAAGCGCAGGCTGGAGGCGCTGGGCCTGATCGAGCCCCCGCCTCCCCCGCCCGCGCAGCCGGCCTCACGCCTGCGCCGACTGCTCACCCGCTGAGCGCCGGCGGGTCGTGGGGGGTGCGGATGAGGAGGATCGCGTACGCCTCCTCGCCGCCGAGGGCCGCGTAGACATGGGGGACGTCCGCGGCCCACGAGACGTGCTCCCCCGCGGCGGCGGTCAGCGGCGCGGCGGCGGGGCCCGTCCTGATCGTCCCCTGGATGACCGAGAGGTGCTCGGTGACGCCGGGCGGGTGCGCGGGCGAGGTCTGCTCCACCCCGGCGAGTATCCGCAGCCGGAGCATCTCGTAGGTCGCGCCCGGCTCCCGGAACACCTCCAGCAGGGTGGAGACGACGGCCGCGCCCCGCACCGGCGAGGCCGCGCCGGCCGGAGCGCCGGGGTCCAGCGTCAGCGCGCTCATCGGGACCGACAACGCGCCCGCGATCGCGTACATCGTCTCCAGCGTGGGGTTGCGGGTCCCGTGCTCGAGCCCGGACACGGTGGCCTTGCCGACGCCTGCCCGGCGGGCGAGCTCCGACAGCGACAGCCCGCGTGCCTCCCGCAGCCCGCGCAGCCGCCGCCCGATGGCCGGGTCGAACCGGCTTGTCCCGTCTGCACCCACCTGGCTATGGTGACACCTGAAATCGTTCCGTAAACGGAACGCTCGTGGTTGTGGCCGGATTCCAGGGAGGAACGGTGCGGATCCTGCAGCCGGTGCTCGCCGGACTGGTCAGCGCCGTCGTCGGTTACGCCAGCTCGTTCTCCGTCGTCCTCGCCGGCCTCCAGGCCGTCGGGGCCGACCCGCGGCAGGCGGCCTCCGGCCTGCTCGCGCTGTGCGCGGGCATCGCCGTCGCCGCCGCGGTCCTCTCCGTCCGGTACCGGATGCCCATCGCGATCGCGTGGTCCACTCCGGGCGCCGCGCTGCTCGTCGCGACCGGGCAGGTCTCCGGCGGCTACCCGGCGGCGATCGGGGCCTTCGCCGTGTGCGGTGTCCTGACGGTGCTCGCCGGGCTGGTCCCGTGGCTGGCCCGCGGCGTCGCCGCGATCCCGGGCCCCATGGCGGCGGCCATGCTCGCCGGCGTCCTGCTCCCGCTGTGCACCGCCCCGCTCCGCGCGATGGTGGACGTCCCGCTGCTGGCGGGACCGGTCACCCTGACCTGGGCGGTGCTCATGCGGTACGCCCGGCGGTGGGCGGTCGCCGGGGCGCTGGTCGCGGCCGTGGCCGGCCTCGCGATCGGCGGCGCCGCGTTCCCCGCCGCGTCCCTGCGCCCCGAACCGGTGTTCACGATGCCCGCCGTGACCCTGCCGGCCATCGTCGGCATCGCACTGCCGCTGTTCCTGGTGACGATGGCGGGACAGAACGTGCCCGGGGCGGCCGTTCTGTCGACCTACGGATACTCGGTGCCGCTGCGCGGCGCACTGGTGACGACGGGACTCGTCAGCACGGCCGCCGCGCCGTTCGGCGGGCACGCCGTCAACCTCGCCGCCATCACCGCCGCCCTGACCGCCGGACCCGACGCCCACCCCGACCCGGCCCGCCGCTGGACCGCCACCCTGGCCCTCGGGGCCGGGCAGCTCACCCTCGGGCTGGGCGCCTCCTTCGCCACCGCGCTCGTCGTGGCCTCACCGCCGGTCCTGGTCACCGCCGTGGCCGGGCTCGCGCTCCTCCCGGCCCTCGCCTCCTCTCTCGCCACCGCCTTCACCGGGACGGAGCGGCGGGAGGCGGCCGCGGTCACCTTCGTCGTCACCGCCTCGGCGACCTCCTTCGCGGGCATCGGATCGGCCTTCTGGGGACTGGTCGCCGGATCGCTCGCGCTCCTGCTCACCCGGCGCCGTACGGCACCACGGCCGCCCGAGCAGCCGATGCCGGCCGAGCCCGCGCCGCACGCGGAGACCGGGGCGGCACGCCCGGATTAGATGACGGGCGTCAAGGGGATCGGGAATCGCCGGCGTGCGGCGCGCCGAGCCGGGCTCTCCGGCGCCACGCCCGCCGGGCGCGGCCGCGAGGTCGTCATCGGCTCCGGGCAGGGGTCATCGGGGCGAAGCCGAGGCCGGCGAGCACGGCCTCGCCGCGCTCGGCATGGGGGCCGCCGGCGAGCACCATGGTCCGTGCGGACTGGTAGCGGCAGCCGGCGGCGCCGAACGCGTCCGCCGTGGCCAGCAGCGCCTCCCGGTCGCCGTCGAGCAGGGCTCCGGCCCGCTCCACGATGGCGCCGGCGACCGGGTTGCCGGCCACGACGGTGCGGGCCTCGGCCAGACGGTCGCGGGCGCCGGGACTCCCGGCGAGCACGGCGGCCTCGGTGCGGAGCGCGACGTACCAGTGGTGCCAGATCCAGGTGACCCACTTCCACACCTGCCCGGCCTCGGGCGCCATCCGTTCCAGCGCCTCCGGCGCCCGCCCCCGGTGCAGCAGGAGCAACGCGTCGAAGACGGCCCCGTAGCCGTAGGTGCCCTCCGGCGGGGTGCCGAGCCGCTCCAGGACCTCCTGCCACTCGCGCCGGGCCCTCCGGTCGTCGCGCAGGCCGTGGATCATCGCCACACCGGCCGCCGCCGGGCGGAGGATCGACAGGGCGGGGCTGCCTGCCCGCCGCCACGCGTCGAGGAACCGGACGCTGCCGGTGAGCACCTCGGCGACGTCGCCCGCCAGCGCGTCGACCATCAGCAGCCGGCAGGTGGCACGGTGACCGACCTCCGCCAGCGATGGATGGCCGGCCAGCCGGCGTGCCCATCGGCGGGCGCCCGGCACGTCCCCCGCGCCGAGTCCCGCCTCGGTGACCATGGCGAGCGCGTCGACCAGCTCGTGCGTGCCGGCCGGCGAGATCGGCACGGACGACAGGAGCGCGACCCGGCGCCGGGCCGTGCCGGCGGCGGCGAACGTGTCCCCGGCCCAGCTCTGCGCGCCGATGAGCGCGTCGAGCGCGGCCGACTCGGCGAGCGGGTCGCCGGTCCGGCGGGCGAGGTCGACCGCGTGCTCGGCGCGCGCGATCGTCTCCGGCACCTCGTTCTCCGACGGTCCCTGGGCGGCGCCGAACGCGTCGGTGAGCACCCCCGCCTCGGCCAGCGCCACCGCGGCCCGCGCGGCCGGATCGTCGCCGGCGCGCTCCCGCGCCTCACGGACCAGCGCGAGCGCCTCCTCCCGGGGCGGGAGCCGCACGAACGTGGTCGAGAACCGGAACGCGACGGTGGCGGCGGTCGCCAGGTCGGCGGCGGCGCCGGCGCCGTCGCCCGAATCGCGGGCGGCGTCCGCGGCCGCGCGGCGCAGGCGGTACATGTCATCACCGATCGTCCGGCAGCCGGCCACGGCCGCGGCCTGCCGGAGCATCGACGCCCTGTCGGCTGGGTCGCCCGCGAGTTCGGCCGCCTGCTCGTAGCGCCGCTGGGACTCGCCGGTCAGGTGCCGGGTGAAGGTCAGCTCCGCCAGATGCCGGGCGAGCTCGTACGCGTCCGCGCGCCGCTCCGGCCGGTCGGCCGCCCACGCCAGGGCCGCGCGGAGGTCGTCGGCCACCAGGTCGAACCGGGCCCGCCAGTCCGCCCGTACGACCGTCAGGCCGGCGGCCTGGGCCAGGCACCAGCGCAGGTGCCGGGACCGGGCGTCGACCAGCTCACCGGCCTCGGCGAGCCGCTCCGTCCCGTACTGGCGGATGGTCTCCAACGCCCGGTATCCGGTCCCGGCCGGGGACGCGGTCACCACCAGCAGGCTCTGCTCGGCGAGCCGGGCCAGGCCGTCGGCGACGATTCCCTCGTCGACCGTGCCCGTGCCGACCGTGCCCGTGCCGACCGGGCCCGTGCCGACCGGGCCTGGCCCGAACCTGACCACCTCCGCGGCCGCCACGGCGGTGAACGGCGCCGTGAACACCGACACCTGCCGGAGCAGCGCCCGGTCGGCCGGCTCCAGCAGGGCGTGGCTCCAGTCCAGCGCCGCCCGCACCGAGCGGTGCCGCTCATCGGCGCGGGAGCCGCCGGTGAGCATCCGCAGCGGGTGGGACAGGGCCGCGGTGATGCCGTCGAGCCCGAGCGTGGGATACCGGGCGGCGGCCAGCTCGATCGCCAGCGCCATTCCGTCCAGCCGCGCGCAGATCGCGGCGATCTGCTCGCGCAGCGGAGGATCCAGCGGCCAGCCGACCGCCGCCGCCCGCTCCATGAACAACGCGACCGCGTCCGACTCGCCGTCGACGGCCAGTGACAGCGGCGGAACCGGATACACCCGCTCGAACGGCACCATCAGCCGGGCCCGGCTGGTCGCCAGCACCGTCACCCGAGGGCACGTCGCCAGCAGCCGCTCCAGAAACAGCGCAGCCCCGTCCGCCACGTGCTCGCAGTTGTCCAGCACCAGCAGCGCGTGCCGGTCGGCCAGCGCGGCGACCACGGACTCGGTCATGTCGCGGCCGGGCTGCTCACCGAGACCGGCCGCCCCGGCGACCGCGGTCGCGATCATGCCCGGATCGGTGACCGGGACGAGGTCGACGAACCACGCCCCGTCGGAGTACTCGCCGACGGCCTCCCCGGCCACCGCCAGCGCGAGCCGGGTCTTGCCCACTCCCCCAGGGCCGACGGCGGTCACCTGCCGGTGCGCCCTGATCATCTCGGTCAGCTCGGCCCGCTCGCTCGCCCGGCCGACGAACGAGGTAAGCGGGGCCGGCAGGACCGGCGCCGGATGCGAGGGAGCGGCGCCGGCCGCCTCGGGCGCACGCCGGGCGAGCGCACGCCGATCCGGCACCCGCAGCTTGCGGAGCAGCGAGGAGACGTGGCTCTCCACGGTCCGCACCGAGAGACACAGCCGTGCCGCGATCTCGGCGTTGCTGAGATGGGCGCCGACCAGCTCCAGCACCTCGGCTTCCCGAGGCGAGATTTCCGCTTCTGTACCCATTGGCCTCATTTTGGCGTATCCGCGCCGCGTCCCCATCCGCACCGTCCGCGATCCGTGCCGCCGATCCGTGCTCTCGATCCGTGCTCTTGATCCGTGGCCGGTTCCGTGGTCACCACGGATGTGGGCCCACCGGGCCGGGAGGAAGGCTGTGACCACGCACCCAGCGGGTCGATACGACCCACCACCGAAGGAGTGACCATGACCGACGCCTCCCCCAACGTGATCAGGACCGTGCTGCACCCCGTGTCCGACCTGGCCAAGGCCAAGGCGGTGTACGCGGCCCTGCTCGGCATCCCGCCGCAGACCGATTCGCCCTACTACGTCGGCTTCGACGTGGAGGGCCAGCACATCGGACTGGTGCCGGACGGCGGACCGCAGGGCATGACCTCGCCGGTGGCCTACTGGCACGTCCCGGACATCGAGGCGAAGCTGGCCGAGGTGGCCGCCGCGGGGGCCACCGTGAAGGAGGCCGCGCACGACGTGGGGGGCGGCCGCCTGGTGGCCACCGTCTCCGACCCCGACGGCAACGTCCTCGGGCTCCTGCAGGACCGGTGAGCACCGGCCTTCCCCTGTCCCATCCGCGGCCCGGCCGCCGCCACACGCCGCCACGACGCCGCCACGACGCCGAACCCACCTCGCCCGAAGGACCCGTCATGACCTCTTTCACGTCCGTCACCCTCGAAGTTCCCGACCCCACGGCCGCCAACGCCTTCTACGACGCCCTCGGTCTGGGCCCGTACGTGAACGTACGCGCCTCGGACGCGCCGGCGGACGGCTTCCGCGGGTTCGCGCTGTCGCTCGTGGCGTCCCAGCCGGGCGACGTCGACGCCCTCGTCGGCGCCGCCCTCGACGCCGGCGCCACGACGCTGAAGCCCGCCGCGAAGGGATTCTGGGGCTACGGCGGCGTCGTACGCGCCCCGGACGGGACGATCTGCAAGATCGCGACCTCGAACAAGAAGGACACCCGCCCCGCCGGCCGGCACGTCGACCAGGTCGCGCTCCTGCTGGGAGTGGCTGACGTCAAGGCCAGCAGGCGCTTCTACGCCGACCGCGGCCTGGCCGTGGCCAAGAGCTTCGGCGGCAGGTACGTCGAGTTCGACACCCCGGCGTCGGCGGTCACGCTGGCGCTCTACCCGCGCCGCGCCCTCGCCAAGGACACCGGCGTCTCCCAGGAGGGCACGGGATCACACCGGATCGTGATCGGCGGCGACGCCGGGCCCTTCACCGACCCGGACGGGTTCGTCTGGGAGGCCGCCTCCGCCTGAGGCGGGCGGCAGGCCGGGACAGCGCCCTTCTGAACGGCGGGAGAGCGGCAGACCTCCGGCCTGCTGCCGCCAGATGTCCGTATCACATACGGCCATATCTAGGCGTTATATGGCTGGACGGCGTTTCAGCCGCGTTAGGCCGGGAGTCATTCCGACTGTCAAACATCCCCAGTGGACGTTCGCCTCGACGCCACCACTGGGGAACATCATGGATCCCGCCCTCAGCCGCCGCGCTTTCCTCCTCGCCTCCGGAGCGACCGCCTCGGGCCTCGCGCTGGAGATCGCACTTCCCGCCGGCCCCGCCGCCGCCTCGGCCGTGACGCCCTCGGCCACGACCTCCATGACGACGGTCCGCACCGTCGCCAGACCACACGGCACCAGCGGTTACCGCAGGCTGTCCGACGGCCCGGGCTGGCGGCGGGTGACCCGCACCGAACTGGCCGACGCCAAGAAGGACAGAGCCGAACGCCGTACGGTGCTGGCCTGCTTCGTCCAGTTCACCGACCTGCACATCACCGACGCGCAGAACCCGCAGCGCTACGAGTTCCTGCGCGCCGGAGACCTGGGCTCCTGGCGCCCGCAGGAGGCGCTGACCGCCGTCGGCGCCGTCTCACTGATCGAGCAGATCAACGCCCTGGGGCACGGCCCGGCCACCCGGGCGCCGATCGGTTTCGTCATGACCACCGGTGACAACACCGACAACAACTCCCGGATCGAGATGGAGTGGTTCCTCACCGCCATGACCGGCGGCCGCTTCACTCCCAACACCGGCGACCCCGGCGCGTACGAGGGCGTGCAGAACTCCGGCCTGGGCCTCTACTGGCACCCCGACTCGGGCCTGCGCGACGTCGACAAGCGGGTGGGGTTCCCTCATCTGGACGGCTTCCTGAAGGCGGCCATCCGCGAGGTGAGCAGCCCGGGCCTGGCCGTACCGTGGTACTCCACCATCGGCAACCACGACCAGCTCTTCGGCGGCGCCTATTCCTCGGCCGGCGGTTTCTTCGCCGACCTGGCCACCGGCTCGCGCAAGCTGTTCTCCCTGCCCGCCTCCGAGGCCGGCGCCGTCTACCAGGCGCTGCGCCGGGGCGACCCCACGGGGGCCCGCTTCCGCGCCGCGTGGAAGCGCTACCGGGGCAGGACCCGCACGGTCACCGCCGACGAGCGCCGCGCCCCGCTGAGCCCGCACGCCTACATCGCCGCCCACCTCGACCCGGCGTACACCGGCTCGGGACCCGCCGGCCACGGCTACACCCGCGACAACCTCGACAGCGGCCGGCTGGACTACTCCTTCCGGATCGCCGACGGGGTCGTCGGCATCAGCCTGGACACCACCGACCGCGGCGGCGACTACCGCGGATCGGTCGGCACCCGGCAGCTCGCCTGGCTGGAGCGGACCCTGAAGACCCACGCCGACGACATCGCGCTGATCTTCAGTCATCACCCGAGCTGGGCCATGACGAACCTCACCCCCAACCCGGCCAGGCCCGGCGAGAAGCGCCACAGCGGGCAGGAGCTGCTGGCGGTGCTGAGGAAGCACGGCAACGTGGCCGCCTGGATCAACGGCCACTCCCACCTCAACAAGATCGTTCCGCATGGCGGCCTCTGGGAGATCTCCACCGCCTCCCACGTCGACTACCCCCAACTGGCGAGGGTCGTCGAACTGGCCGACAACCACGACGGGACGCTGTCGCTGTTCACCACGCTGGTGGAGTCGGCCGCGCCACACCGCACCGACTTCACCGACCTGTCCCAGAGCGGCCTCGCCGCGCTCTACCGGGAGCTCTCGTTCAACTCCCCCGGCATCCGGAGCGGGCTGGCGGGCCTGCCCGGCGACCGCAACACCGAGCTTCTGCTGAAGAAGCGCTGACCGCGCGCGTGCGGGCGCACACCGGACGGGCCTGCGTGCGCCCCGCACCGCTCACGGCCTCAGCTTGAGCCTCTTCCTCGACGCGCCCGGGAACACGACGACCAGGTGCTCCTCTCCCAGCTCGCCGACCCGCACGTGGACACGGACCCGGTAGCGGCCCTTCCCCGCGATCGCCAGGTTCGGCATCGGGGCGCCCGCGCCCACCTCTCCGCCCTCGCCCATCTCCGGCACGGTGAGCCGGCCGCTGCGGCTGACGACCGGCACCTCGTCGACCTGATCCCACCCGGCCGTCCGCCGTGGCGGCGGGGTGCGGAACGCCTTCACCGTGAGGCACAGATCGGCGACGTCCTCGACATGCCCGACGAGCACCGCGCTGCCGGCCACCCCGATGAGGGCGCTGTCGTCGAAGGACCTGTCGGTCGCCCGCTCCGCCGACTCGCCGGCCGCTTCGTCCTCGGGGTCGTAGACCAGGTAGCCGGGATCGCCGTCGGCGAACAGGAAGTAGTTGGCGGTGGCCTGGACGACGCCCTTCGTCCGGGGCCACGAGTCGCGGCACTCGGCGTTCCGCTCGGCGACATAGGCGTCGTTCGCCGCCTTCGTCTCGGCGGTCGACCGCAGCAGGTCGGGATGGGTCGCGCCGACGATCTCCGGGCAGACGTAGACGAGGTCCCACGGGTCAGCGCCCCAGGCGGGCCGCGCGCTCCCGGCCCGGGTCAGGATCGCCTCCTGTTCCTCGCGGTCCTTCGCGCGGCACAGCGCCCGCCCGTACGCGAGGACCTGCTGGTCGGACAGGCTGTCCGGGAACATGGGCGGGACTCCGCCGTCCGTGCTCCGCGCCCGGCACAGGAACGCGGCGTCGCGTTCCGCGGGCCTCAGGTCCCCGAAGCCGGGCCGGTCATAGCAGTTCGCCGACCAGCCGGTGTAGGCGAAGTGCGGGGTCTGCTCCGGGTGGATCATCGCGATGACCGGCAGCAGGGCCACGACCGCCGCCGCGACGCGGATCACGCGCCGCCGCGCGGGCGGCAGGTCCGCCGGGCGGCCCTCGGTGGGCAGTTCACGGGCGGTCGCCGCGATCCACACGGTGCTGACGAGCCCCAGCGCGTCCATCATGACCGGTATCGCCAGATCCCCGCCGCTGGGAATCATCGCGAAGCGGACGTTGAGCGGGATCACCAGCACGCAGACGCCCACCGACACCCACCCGGCGGCCTGCGTGCCGCGGCTCCACCGGCCGTCGCGCCGCTGCCCGACGAGCGTGACGACGGTCGCCGCCACTCCGCCCAGCATCAGGCCCAGTTCGACGACGCCGCCCGAGCCGAGCTCCGGGAGGTCGAGTTCGTCGAGCAGGTCGTCGGCCATCCCGGCCAGCTCGACCGCGAAGATCGCTCCGGCCGCCGCGCGCAGCACGCGGGACCGCCAGCGGATGACGAGCAGGTAGAGGACGTCGATCGCGGCCCACAGCGCGAGCTGGAATGCCGCGTCGACCGCGTCGGGGAGCAGCGCGATCGGAAACCACAGCACGAGGGCGTACGCCACCGCCAGGTACAGCAGCAGGCGCAGCGCCCTCGCCCGGCGGTCCAGGAGTCCCGGCGCGGGGGCACGCAGGATCAGCCACAGCAGCGCGGCCTTCACCAGGGCGGCCACGACCAGCGCCACGACCGTCGCGGTGCCGAACCCGCCGCGCGCGTAGAACCCCGCGTAGGCCGGCGGCGACCATTCGACGGCCACCCAGAGCCAGGCGTCGCCCAGCACCAGGCCCGCGGCCGCCGCCGCGAGGACCAGGCCCGCCGATCCGATCCTGATGATCCGCCAGAGACTGTCCGGAAGCACGGGACGCGATCTTAGTGCGGCACCGCCGTCCAGGCGGACACAGCGGAACCAGCGGTCCCGCGCCGCCGATCAGACTCCATGATCTTCGCGCGCCGGGGCGGGACGGCTCAGCCCAGGACGATCGTCGTCAGGGCGCGCGGCGCGATCGTCACGCCCTTGCCCCGCAGGGGGATGGGGGCCACCGCGTTGTCCTGGTCGGTCAGGTAGGCCCTGGCCCGGCCGTGGCCCTTGATCTTGTCCCAGGTGACGGGGTCCGTACCCGTGTTGAGGATCTCGACGACGCGGGAACCGTCGGCGTTGCGGAACGCGGAGACCTTCAGGCCGGGGTCGGAGGCCGTCGCGCCGAGCCGCACCGCGCCGGGCCTGATGAACCTGCTGTAGGCGGCCATCGCCCACAGCCGCCGGGACACCTGGTAGGTCTGCGTCGTGGTGTCGATGCGGATGAACGCCCTGGTGGCACCGCTCGAAGCGCCCAGCCAGTACACGTAGGCGGAGGCGCCGCCGAGCGTGAGCGCGTCGTTGACGGCCTGCGCGACCGTCATGCCGTCCTGGCCGCTGCCGTCGTCCCACTGCTCGTCCCACGTGCTGCCGCCGGGACCCCACTCCGACATCCACGTGTGGCGGTCCGTCGGCAGCGGGGAGGTCGGGGGACTGGCGTAGGAGTGGCCGGTGTGCACCCGCACCCAGCGGGCGGCCTCGGGGTCGGCCTCGATCGCCTCCGTGTACGCCTTGGCCTGGTCCCAGCCGAAGGAGTCGCAGCACGCCACCTTCACGCCCGCGGCCCCGGCCACCGGGCCGAGCACCTTGACGAACCGGGCGGCCTCCTCGGGCGTGAAGCGCATGGATTCGTAGCCGGCCGTCCAGTCGGGCTCGTTCGTGAAGCCCAGGTCGGTGATCCTGACGCCTTCCCGCGCGTAGAACTTCGTGTACTGAACGAGGTAGTTCGCGTAGGCCTGCTGCCACTCCGGCAGCAGCTTGCCGCCGTTCCTCGCGTCGCCGTTGTCCTTCATGTAGCCGGGCGCGCTCCAGGCGTCGGCGAAGAAGCGCCGCACCCCGTACCTCTGGGCGGCCTTGGCCATCCAGACCTGGCTGTTGTCGTCGCCGTCCCAGACGTACCTGGGCGGCGCCGTCGGGCCGCCCGGGTCCTCCGGCTGGATCGAGACCATCTGGTCGTACGGGCTGCCCGCCGGCCGCGCTCCGATGCCGAGCCGGAGAATGCTGAGCCCGGCCCCCTTCTGGCGGCTGAACCACAGATCGAGGATCTCCTGCTGCTTGTCCTCCGGCAGGGCCTTGATCAGCTCGTTGCGCCGGAACGCGGTGGAGACCCCGAACCCGTCGATCTTCTGGTACTTCACGCTGTCGTCGATGTCGATGGTGACCGGCGACGCGGCCGCCGGCTGCGCCTGCCCGATCAGCGGAACGGCGAGCAGTGCGGCCGCGAGGACGTGTTTACGCATGGCTACTCCGGTGTCGAGGGGGTTTCCGCGCCTGCCGACGTGTGCGGGACGAACTCCTCTATGGCCGGACAGTCCCGGAACACTCACAGAAATAGCACGCCGAAACGTGTGACTCAATATGCCAGGCCGGATTCCCGAAAATTTCGGCGTAATTCGTCACGGAGAGGAGCGCCGACCATTGCTGACAGGGGGACGGCAGGGACGGTGCGGGGGTTCGGCTCGCAGTCCGAGCCTCCCCGCCGACCCAGGACGGGCGGGACGCACGCGTCGGGGAAACCGGCCTTCTGGTTCAACGCACCTGCTCAACGGCCTGGTTGCGGTGCCGCGGGGGTACGCCTCAGGGTGGTGCCACGCTGACCACGGCACTCATGATGCTTGACACATATCTGTAACCTGTCTACACTCCTGAACAGAAACTATCGAATAGTATTCGAAACTTTCCGACAAAATTGGCCGGATGCGAATTTCCGGCAACCGTGTGACGAATGGCCACACGGTATTTTTCGCCCTGGCGCGGAATATCACCCGGCGTCTTACTACGGCAGTCGCCAATTCCTAGCCGACCAGGACATTTGCTCGGTCGAGGCGGGTACGGCGATGGCACCAGCGAGAACGTGCCTGGTGGCGGCGTCGCCAATACAGCCGGCGTGTGGCATGACCGGGCGGATGTACGGGTTGCAGGACAGCGGTGAGCAGGCGCCTGATCTCCGGGACGGTCAGCGGGATCAACCTGCGCAAGCCAGTGCAGCCGCCGTACACCTCATCGC
The DNA here is from genome assembly GCF_014161385.1 of Microbispora sp. H10670. NCBI lineage: Bacteria > Bacillati > Actinomycetota > Actinomycetes > Streptosporangiales > Streptosporangiaceae > Microbispora > Microbispora sp. H10670. The sequence continues at coordinate 134,567 of NZ_JABBWW010000009.1, forward strand.
CGCAGAGGAGACCGTCCGCGTTGCTTACGCGATGCTCGCGTGGTTGGAGCAGTCAACAGCACGATCACCCACCGTCGAGAAAGGCGGTGGTCGCCCGCGTGGCGCGCGGGTCCAAGAGCGTTGTCATGTGGCCTCGGCCACGGAGCAGGAGGAGCCGAGCGTTCGGGATGCCGCGTGCGGTCGCTTCGACGAGCGCGGGTGGGACGAGGGGATCCCGGGTGCCACCCACGACGAGCGTGGGTGCGGTGATCTCGCCCAGCCGTGCCGTCACATCCCACTCTTGAATGGCTTCGATGAGGGCGACCTCACCGGGGGCTCGCTGTTGGTCGGCGCCGAGCGCGTACATGGCCGCGACGACCACGCGCAGGAGTCCGTGTGCGACCAGGCCGCTGCTGATCCAGGCGGCGGATTTCCCCCGGCGTTCCATCTCGACGCTCCGTATCAGGTCATGTCGTCCGCGGTCGCTGACGCGGCTCGCGGCGACGGAGATGACCAGGCGGTGTACGACTTCGGGGTGGTCCATCGCGAGTTGGAGCGCGGTGACGCCTCCACCGGAGGTACCCATGACGTCGACCGGTTCGCCGAACCGCTCCCGCAGTGCGATGGCGTGCCATCCGGCCAATCGGGCAATGGTCGTGCCGGAAGGCATGTCGACGGGACGGTTGATCAGGTGGACCGTGCGGCCAGATCCGAGCGCGACGGCGCGGGCCGACCGGGCCATGGTTCGCGGGACCCCTTGGGACAGGTCGGCACCCGGACCGAGGCCGGCCAGGAAGACCAGGGGTGCGCCGTTCCCGGTAGCGGCCACGGACAGGCCGTCGTTCAGGCGTTCGCCCTGCATCCGGCCTCCGCCCGTGCTCAGTCGCGTTGCCGCAGACCGAAATCCTAGCTAGTAACGCCGCCACCAGGCACGTTCCCGCTGGGTCCACCGCCGTACCCGCCTCGACCGAGCTGCAGCCGGAAGAATTCGGGAACTCGGAGGCCGGCGGATGTCGAGAACGCTCCGGCGGCTCCGTCCCCGGCTCGGATCACGACGACGACCCTGGAGGGACCACCATGCGAGCGAACGAGATCGCCGAGATTCTGGACCGGCCGATCAGCCGAGAGCTGCTGGCACGCGACGTGACCCGGCTGGCGTACGTGGCCAAGGACGGCACGCCCCGGAACGTCCCGATCGCGTTCACCTGGAACGGGTCGGAGATCGTCATGTGCACCACGAAGAACGCCCCGAAGCTCCCGGCCCTGCGCGAGAACCCGATGGTCGCCCTGACGATCGACACCGAGGTGCATCCGCCCAGGATCCTGCTGATCCGCGGCCGGGCCGAGCTGGACGTCGTCGACGGCATCCCGGACGAGTACCTCCAGATGAACGGCTCGTACGAGATGACGCCCGAGCAGCGCGTCGAGTGGGAGGCCGAGGTCCGCTCGCTCTACGACGGCATGGTCCGGATCGTGGTGACCCCGACCTGGGCCAAGCTGATCGACTTCGAGACGACCCTCCCGAGCGCGATCGAGGAGCTGGTCCGGCGGCGGGCCGAACGTGAGCGCGCCTGAACACGGTTTCGACGACGCCACGGACGCCGTCAGCGGTGGTGGCCTGTTTCGAGAGGACTGAGCCGAACGTGCGAGTGCTCGTAGGCTGCTCTCGCACATGACGGACAGGAGGCTGAGGTGGCCGGAACGACCCCGACCGAGACGACGCTGCCCGAGGTGATGACCGAGCTGGCCGAGCTCGAGGACCCGAGGGCGCGCCAGGTGAACGAGAGACACGGCGACGATCACGGTGTGAACCTCGGCAGGCTGCGCGCGCTCGCGAAGCGGCTGAAGACGCAGCAGGAACTCGCGTGCCGGCTCTGGGAGACGGATGACACCGCGGCGCGGCTGCTGGCGATCCTGATCTGCCGCCCGAAGGCGTTCGAGCGTGACCAGCTGGATGGCATGCTGCGCGAGGCACGTGCCCCCAAGGTGCACGACTGGCTCGTGAACTACGTGGTGAAGAAGAACCCGCACGCCGAAGAGCTGCGCCTGGCCTGGTCCGCCGATCCGGATCCCGTGGTCGCGAGTGCCGGCTGGGCGCTGACCACCGAACGCGTGACGAAGAAGCCCGAGGGCCTCGACCTCGCAGGGCTGCTCGACGTCATCGAAGCGGAGATGAAGAACGCCCCGGATCGCCTGCAGTGGGCGATGAACCACTGTCTGGCGCAGATCGGGATCGAGCACGCCGAGCATCGTGCCCGGGCGATCGACATCGGCGAGCGCCTGGAGGTGCTCAAGGACTACCCGACTCCCCCGGGCTGCACCTCTCCGTACGCGCCGATCTGGATCACCGAACTCGTACGCCGGCAGCACGAGAAATAGGAAGGTCCCACTCACACCCGCGCCGCCTGATACTCCAGCCGTCGATGACGATCTCGCGCGTGGGCTGGTGGCAGAGATGCCCGATAAACAGGTCTACCGTGGCTGAAGTCACCGGTTCTGGTTGCCGCGGGTCACGCGATCGACCCCGAGGTGCATCCGCCCAGGATCCTGCTGATCCGCGGCCGGGCCGAGCCGGACGTCGTCGACGGCATCCCGGACGAGTACCTCCAGATGAACGGCTCGTACGAGATGACGCCCGAGCAGCGCGTCGAGTGGGAGGCCGAGGTCCGCTCGCTCTACGACGGCATGGTCCGGATCGTGGTGACCCCGACGTGGGCGAAGCTGATCGACTTCGAGACGACCCTCCCGAGCGCGATCGAGGAGCTGGTCCGGCGGCGAGCCGAACGTGAGCGCGCCTGAACACGGTCCCGACGTTCCCCATTGACAATCGATCCCGCGCGGGCGCATCTTGTCAGTGACAAGTTCAGTTCATCGAGGTGAGAAGGAAGGGCCCGGCCACCCCTTGCCGGTCTGAGCCTCATTCGGACGGTCGCGGCGAACAACGCCCGTCTCCGAATGCGCGGTGATTTCCGATGTCGGCCTCTCATTCGTGACACACCGTCGCCAGTCAACCGGGAAGCTCACATGACCCGAATCGCCGCTGTCCGCGGTGCTCTTCCCCCACACCGTTACCCGCAGTCGGAGATCACCGACGCGTTCGCGCAGGTGTGCCTTCCGCGGGGAGGCAGCCGCCGGCTGCTCGACCGGCTGCACGCCTCCGCCCGGGTCGAGCACCGCAGCCTCGCGCTGCCGCTGGAGCGGTATGTCAAGCTCGACGGCTTCGGGGCGGCCAACGACAGGTTCATCGAGGCGGCCGTCGACCTCGGGGCCGAAGTGCTGAGCGATGCGCTCGACGCCGCCGGGCTGACACCGGGCGACGTCGACATGATCATGTTCACGACGGCGACCGGGATCGCCCTGCCCTCGGTCGAAGCGAGGGTGGCGAACCGGCTCGGGATGCGTCCCGACGCCAAGCGGATGCCGATGTTCGGCCTCGCCTGCCTCGGCGGCGTTTCGGGTATCGCACGCCTGCACGACTACCTGCGCGGATGGCCGGACCACGTCGCCGTGCTCCTCTCAGTGGAACTGTGCTCCCTCACCGTGCAGCGGGAGGACCCCTCCCCGGCCAACCTCGTCGCCAGCGGCCTCTTCGGGGACGGCGCCGCCGCGGTCGTGGCCTGCGGGCCCGGCAGAACGGACACACACGCGCGGCGCGCCCCCGGTCCGACCGTCGTCGCCAGCCGCAGCCGCCTCTACCCGGACTCCGAGCAGGTGATGGCCTGGAACGTCTCCGACAGCGGCTTCCGCATCGTGCTCGACCCCGGCATTCCCGGCATCGTGCGCGCCCACCTCAGGGAGGACGTGCACCGCTTCCTGAGCGACCACGGCCTGTCGGCGCGGGACGTGACCGCCTGGGTGTGCCACGCGGGCGGCCCGAAGATCCTCCAGGCGGTCGCGGAGACTCTCGGCCTTCCCGACGGCGCCCTCGACCTCACCTGGCGGTCCCTGGCGGAGGCGGGAAACCTCTCGTCCTCATCCGTGCTCCACGTCCTGAGAGACACTCTGGCCCTGCGGCCCCCGGAGCCGGGCACGCCGGGGTTGCTCATCGCGCTGGGTCCCGGCTTCTCGTCCGAACTCGTCCTCGTGCGCTGGTAGCGCGCGGCCGCCTCCACGTCGGCGTTCTCATCGCACCGGTAGGTATGAGTGGTCACCACGGTCATGTACGCGATTCCGGCCTTCCTCCTGCTCGTAGTGGCCGAGGCGGTGTCGTACCGGTTCCTGCCCGGCGACGACGAGCGCGGCTACGACATCCGCGACACGGCGACGAGCATGTTCATGGGACTGGTCAACCAGCTGATCGACTTTCCCTGGCACATCCTGGCCGTCCTCGCCTACGCGGGCCTGTACGAGGTGGCGCCCCGGCACCTCTCCGCCGCTTCGGGGTGGACGTGGGTGCTGCTGTTCTTCGCCGAGGACCTGACCTACTACTGGTTCCACCGGTCGCACCACCGGATCCGCCTCCTGTGGGCCAGCCACGTGGTCCACCACTCCAGCCGGTACTTCAACCTGTCGACCGCGCTGCGGCAGAGCTGGACGACCCCGATGACCTCCCTGCCTTTCTGGCTCCCCCTGGCGCTGCTGGGCGTCCCGCCCTGGATGATCTTCCTGCAGAAGTCGGTGAGCCTGCTCTACCAGTTCTTCCTGCACACCGAGCGGGTGGACAGGCTGTGGGCGCCCGTCGAAGCGGTCTTCAACACGCCCTCCCACCACCGCGTGCACCACGGCTCGAACGACGTCTATCTGGACCGTAACTACGGCGGGATCCTCATCGTGTGGGACCGCCTCTTCGGCACCTTCAGGTCCGAGGGCCGGCGAGTCGTCTACGGGCTCACGGAGGACGTCGAGAGTCACAACCCCATACGGGTGGCCTTCGGCGAGTTCGCCCGTCTGTGGCGGGACGTCCGTACGGCGGACCACTGGCGCGACCGTCTCGGGCACCTCTTCGGCCCGCCCGGCTGGATTCCGGAGAAGCGAGGCTGACATGCACCTCCTCGGATCGAATGGGAAGAAGGCGGCGAGTTGAGCGAGGAGCGGCCACGTGTCGTCGTCACCGGGCTCGGCGCGGTGACGCCGCTCGGCGCGGATGTGGCGTCGACCTGGTCGGCACTCCTTGAGGGGCGGTCGGGCATCCGTGCGCTCACCGAGGACTGGGCCGGCTCCGCCCCGGTGAGGATCGCCGGTGTGGCGGCCGTCGATCCCGCCGGGCTGCTCTCCGCGTCCGAGGCCAGGAGACTGGACCGCGGCGAGCAGCTCGCCCTGGTCGCCGCCCGCGAGGCCTGGCGGGACGCGGGCGCCCCGGAGGTCGACCCGGCGCGGCTCGGCGTCGTCGTCGGCAGCGGCGTCGGCGGCATCACCACGATCCTGTCGGCGTACGAGACGGTCAGGGAGAGGGGATGGCGGACGTTGTCGCCCTTCACGGTGCCCATGCTCATGCCGAACGGCGCGGCCGGGTGGATCGGGATCGAACTCGGCGCCCAGGCCGGCGTGCACGCCACGGTCAGCGCCTGTTCCTCCGGCGCGGAGTCCGTGGGCTACGCGATCGCGATGATCAGGGAGGGCCGCGCCGACGTGGTCGTCGCGGGCGGCACCGAGGCGGCCATCCATCCGATGAGCTTGAGCGCGTTCGCCGCCATGCGGGCCGTGTCGACCCGCAATCACGAACCGCAGCGGGCGTCCCGGCCGTTCGACAAGGGCCGTGACGGGTTCGTCCTCGGCGAGGGCGCGGGCATCGTGGTGCTGGAGTCGGAGAAGCACGCGCGGGCACGCGGCGCGAGGACCTACGCCGTGGCCGCCGGAGCGGGCTACTCCGCCGACGCCCACCACATCGCGCAGCCCGAGCCCACCGGTGCGGGTGTCCGGCTCGCCCTGCGGCGCGCGCTGGAGGGCGCCGGCCTGACCGGCGCCGACGTGCGGCACATCAACGCCCACGCCACCTCGACTCCGGCCGGCGACGTCGTCGAGACGGTCGCGATCAAGGAGACGATCGGGACGCATCCACTGGTGACCGCGACCAAGTCGATGACCGGTCATCTGCTGGGCGGCGCGGGCGCCGTCGAGTCCATCTTCACGGTGCTGGCGCTGCACGAACGCGTCGTCCCCGCGACCATCAACCTGGACGAACCGGACGACGGTGTGGAGGTGGACGTCGTCCGCGGGCGGCCGCGCCCCCTGCCCGGCGGGCAGATCGCCGGGCTCAACCACTCCTTCGGGTTCGGCGGTCACAACGTCGCCGTGGTGTTCACGACCCTCTGACCCCACGGGTCGCCGCCGGAGACCCCGTGTTCCCGGCGGTCTCCGGCGGCCGGGCCTCGTCAGGAACGGGCCAGGCTGAAGCGCCCGCTCCCGCTCTTCTGTATCACGATCACGGCATGGGCGCCGGTCACGCCCGGCGTGACGGTGAGGCGTTCGGCCGCGCTCGGTCCCTTGGTGTAGGCGCCTTTCGCGTCGGCTCTCGGCCTCGCCCACCTGGTGGCACTGGGCGCCATCACGAAGACGTCAAGGTCCTGACCGTCCAGCGGGGTGACGGTGAACGTCACCGGGACGCCGGCCGTGAGGTCCGCCGTGCGGATCTCGACGACGTCGGCCGACTCCATGGACAGCTCGGTGGAACTTCCCGGCGCGAGCGACCCCTCCGACTCGGCGAACTCGACGAGGTAGGAATCCCCGGCGGAGAGCGTCGACACGCGGGGCAGGTGGGTCCTCGGACCGGACGTGGCGTCGACCGCGATGAAGTCCGGCTGATCGCTGCGGGGCATCCAGCTCGAGACCACGTCCCCGCCGGTCGCCCCGGCGGCCTTGTACAGGGAAAGGCTGGTGTCGTTGGCCGGGTCGCCCACGTGGAGCGCGGCCACCACAGACCAAGTGGGCCGTGTTGTGGTGAAGGAGAAGTCGCCGCCCCAGAAACTCGGACGGTTGAGCTCGACCCTGTCCAGCAGGGGTTCGTAGAACACGTCGTCTACAGTGTTCTGGAAGAGGGCGGCCAGCACGTTGGACTTCCCTCCCGCCGTCGGCACCGCGGGCAGCAGTGCGTTCTTGAACTCGCCCACGGTGTTCGGCTTGCTCGCCCGGACAACCGAGACGATCTTCTCCGGTCCCTCGGAGGACAGGTCCCAGTAGATCTCGTTCCTCGGGTCGCCGTCGGCGAGGTCCATCAACGCGCCGGCCACCCGGCCCTCGATGTCGGGCCCGATCGACCCCTCCCAGCCGGGGCTGCCCCACGTGGGGCTCTCCAGCTCGACCGGCGGGTCCAGCGGTCCCCAGCAGTAGCGGGTGTCCCCGTAGGTCTGGGCCGCCAGCCAGTCGGCCCACCCTTCCGTCCAGGCGCACCCCTCTGAACTCGCGCTCAGGATGAAGTGCGAGTTGCACGAGGGAGTCGGCGGATACGCATCCGAGTAGACGTAATCCATGATGAAGTGGCCGAGTTCATGGGACACCGTCATCTTTTCGAGCTGCTCGGTCGCGCTCAGGTGGATGGTGTCGTCCGGGAGTGTGTAGTGAGCGTCCGCGATCGTGACGTCGGGGGCCCACAGAATCACCGCCTGGCGGCAGGGTGCCGCGCCGGCGACCCAGCAGCCGCCGGGGTTCCCGGCCCAGCCCGTGTATGCCTTCCAGGTGGCGTGCGCGGCCGTGAAGATCCGGAACGCGCCCTCGTCCGTGCTGCCGGGCGGGGAGAGGTAGTTGACGATTTCTCTTCCGCCCTGCTCGACATCCGCGACGACCGGCGTCTGGAACGTGTACAGGCCCCTGGTCCTCGGATCCTCGACCGACCAGTAGTCGCTGAAGGACAGCCCCTTCACGTAGACGTCCTGACCACCGCTCTCGTCGCCGTCGCTCCCGTCGAAGCACAGCTCGTAGTCGCCCTGGTCGTCGGTCTCGCCTCTGGCGAGCAGGTCGTCGCCGCCCTCGGCGTCCCGGTCGAACGCCTGCAGCCTGAGCCGGGGCACGCCCTGGAAGGGGCCCTCCGCCGTCACGTGGCTGACCCTGCCCTGCACACAGGTGTCGGCCTCCGCCGCGTCCACCGCCGCGTCCACCGCCGCGTCCACCGCCGCGTCCACCGCCGCGTCCACCGCCGCGTCCTCTGTCGTGGGCGGAGGGGTGGCGGTCGCGGGCCGCGCCATGCCGAAGAAGGACCTCTCCTCGCCGACGGTGACGTAGGCCAGCGCTTCGTTGCCCGGCCCTGGCCGCCCGTCGGAGACGTGGACGTTGACCGCGGCCGGGCCGGGCTCGGTGGCCGTCACCGTGCCGACGTACGTCACCCGCTCGTTCCTCCGCATCGGGCCGGTACGGCTCGCGCGGTCCAGCCTGCTGCGCCCGATCGTCGCGGGGCCACGGCTCGTTCCGTCGGGCGGGCGCACCCAGCGCAGGTTCCCGGGCAGGTCCGTCACGACCCGCACGTCCGCCGCCTTCTCCCTGGATGAGACCGTGACGGTCAGCGTGGCGGTCTCCCCCACGGCGGGGGCCCGGTCGAGGGCCGCGGTGACGGCGAAGCAGGTGCCGGGCACGCACCGCTCCGCCGCGGCGCCTCCGGGCCCGGTCTCCGCCCGGGCCGCCACCGCTCCGATGGAAAGGCCGGTGACCAGCAGTAGCACCGCCGGCAGACGACGTGTCATCGACGAGTTCCCTTCTCAGCCCGGACAGGCCACGGGCGAGTCGACATGTTCTTGATCCCCGGTGCGGTTGGGGATCAGGTGCGGGCCAGGGTGAGGTCTCCGTCACCGCTCTTCTTGACCACGATGACCGCGTAGACGCCGGGCACCTTCGGGTCCGCGATGGTGATCCGTTCGGCCTTCCCCGGCCCGCCGGTCGAGGAGCGGCGGGCTGCGGAGCGCGCGAGTCCCCACGCCGTGGAGTTCGGAGCCATCACATAGAGGTCGATGTCCTGCCCGTTCTGGGGCGTGACGGTGAACGTCACGAACGCGCCCAGATCGATCGGAGTCGTACGGATCTCCACCAACTGGTCGGCGGGCATCGTGAACGTCTGGGGGGTTCCATTCTCCAGGTCGCCCGGAGGCGCCGCGGCACTTTGCAGCACGTACTCACGGAGATCGACGCCGGAGCTCACCCGGCTCGCGAAGATCTGGTCGACGAGGGTGGGCTGCACGGCGACAAAATCCGGATCCGGGCCGATCCCCTGCGAACTCCTGACCGTCGAACCCCCTTCGAAGGGGTCCACCTCAAGGGCGACGTCCCCGCTGCCCGCCCCGGAGGTGGCCGCGGCCACCACCGACCATCTGCCCGTGATGGAGGAGAAGAGCGACTGCAGCGGGACGTTGGCGGGTCGGCGCACCGTCGTGCGGTCGTCGAGGTCTTCCGTCCGGCTGCCGCGGATCGTGTTCCGGAACGCCACGGACTCCGCGAGGGCCTGGTCCTCCGGCTCAAGCCCGGTGAGGAACTGGGCGAAGGTGTCCGCGGGCGCCTTCCTGAAGGCCGCCACGACCCCGTGAGTTCCTATACTCCCGGTGTCCCAGATCTCCTCATGATTGTCGGCCAGGTCGAGGAGAGCGGCGGTCACCCGGCCCTCGACATCGGGTCCGTCGTCCCAGCCCGCGCTGAACCACGTCGGGCTCTCGACGTCGACCGTGCCGTCGGTGGGCTTCCACCGTATTTGCGTGCCTCCGTAGGTCTGGACGGAGACCCAGTGGGCCCATCCCTCGACCCACGCGCAGGACTCGGTCGACCGGCTGGTCACGTAGTGCACGTAGCAGGCAGGATCTCTCGGTGGCAGGTGACCGTAGGTGTAGTCCATGATGAAATGACCCAGCTCATGGGCGACCGTCATCTTCTCCAGGCCGACCGACGCGTCCAGATCGATCTGGAAACGGCAGGGGTCGAAAGAGCAGTAGCTCGACGTGACGACCCTGGTAGGCGCCCATCTGAAGGTCACCGTCCGGCAGACCGCCTCGCCGGGTCTCCAGCAGTCGTTACCCGGCTGCTGGAGTTGCCTGATGTAGAAGTCCCACGTGTCGTGGGCGGCCGCCATGATCCGAAGCAGGTCCTCCACGGGAGTTCCGGGCGGGGCCGTGACGTCGACGGTCCTGTCATCGCCCGGGGGAATGTCCTTGTGTACCGAACCATTGGCCCAATAGACGTTGTCGTTGTCCGTCGGATCCACGATCCGCCAGTAGCGCCCCTCCGTGAGCACTTGGACGTCGACGTCCTGCCCACTCCCGTTCTCTTCGGTACCGGTGAAGCAGATCCTGTAGTTACCGGCGTCGTCGGTCAGGGTCGCCCCGAGTTTGTCGTATTCGGCGCCGCCGGCGTCGACATCCCACGCCTCCACGAGCGTCGAGGGTGTCCCCCGGACAACACCGTCCAAGGTGACGTGCGTGACCTGCCCGTGCACGCAGGTGTCGCCGGCCAGGGACGCCGTCTGCACCAAGGGTTGCGTCCGCGTGTGCGGCTTGGCCGAGCCCGGGGGCATCCCGAATATCGAGGACTCGGCGCCGACGGTGAGGTAGACGAGTCCTTCGCTGCCCGGACCGGGCCGTCCGTCCCGGGCCTGCACGCGGATCGAGGCGGGGCCGGGCGCGACCGCCGTGACCACCCCCTCGTACCGCACCCGCGCACCCTTCCGGGCCCGTTCCGTACGGCTCGCGCGGTCCACCCGGCTGCGGCCGATCGTCGCCGCCCTGCGGTCGAGCCCGGCGGGCGGGCGCACCCAGCGCAGCGTCTCGGGCAACTCGATGGTCGTCGTGGCGTCCGGCAGGTCCTCCTTCGCGGTGACCTCCACCGTGAGCGTCGCGGTCTGTCCCACGGCAGGGGCGCGCTCCAGCCTGACGCTGACCGTGAAGCAGTCCCCGGGATCACACGAGGGTGTCCTCGCGGGGGCCGCGTGGGCCGGGGCCGCGACGAGTCCCGCCGCGGCCAGGGCGGTGGCGGCCAGGGCGGCCGCCGTCAGTCGGCGTAACATCCAAATCTCCTGATCAGCTCGCGCAGGCGACGGGCGAGTCGAAGTGCCCCGGTGAGGTGGGATAGGGGGAGCCGTTGTCGTTGGCGGGGATCGCCAGCTCCCGCGCGCCGGACGCGTCGCCCGCGCTCCGGCCCGCGCCCGCGCCCCAGGCCACCTTGGCCAGGAAGTCGCGCATCGCGGGCGAGTGCTGGCGGACGATGTTGTGCCCGCCGTTGGCCGGTCCGCAGTGGGTGTAGAGGTTGAACGAGCCGTTCCAGTCGATCATCTTGTCGCCCGGGTTGGGCCCGTTCGCGGTCCGGTCGCCCTGCAGCACGTCCCGGTCCGCGCCGCCGTACTGCCAGTCGACGCCCTGGTGGTGCTGGTCGTCGGCCGCCGAGGCGTTGTCCTTGCCGGTCATCCGGAACCACAGGCACGGGTCGACGACGGTGGTCAGTTCGCCGTCGGGCATGCGGCCGGGGGCGCACTCGTCCGGATAGGAGCCGCGCGGGTTGTAGTCGAGCAGGTCGGCCCCCGCGCCGCCGAACACGTGGTCGACGAAGCGGTCGCCGGTGCCCCGGGCGGCCGGGTCGAAGGCGCCGCCGCCGAGGCAGTCGGCGGTCGCCGCGTCCAGGACGGGGTCGCAGCCCTTGCCGCCCCAGACGACGTCCGCACCGTCGTCGCCGAAGACCTCGTCGCCGCCGCTGTCGCCGTTGATCAGGTCGTCGCCCGCGCCGCCGTGCATGCTGTCACGGCCCGGCCCGCCGCGCATGCGGTCGTCGCCGCCCTTGGCGAATCCGTCGTACGGCATGGCCGCGCTCACCCAGGCGTCGCCGTCCGCGTCGTGCAGCAGGTCGGTACGGCGGTCGTAGGAGCCGGCCGGGAAGCCGTGGTAGGTCTCCTTCGGCGGCGCGTTGAGGCTGACCGTGAAGCCGAGACGTTGCGCGTCCCCGGCGTCGATGCGCTCGTCGACCACGCCGCCGCGGTCGCCGAGCATGGCGTCCTCGCCCTCGCCACCGTCCATCTCGTCGTCGCCGAGCTCGCCGAACAGGTCGTCGTCGCCCGCGCCGCCGGACAGCCGGTCGTCGCCGTCCTGGCCCCACAGTCCGTCGTCGCCCGCGTCGCCGTACAGGTGGTCGGCGCCGTAGGAGCCTTCCGGCTCGCAGGTGGCCTGGGCCTGGGTGCAGAACCGGGTGGAGTCGCCGGGCAGCGCGGGGTCGTGGGTGCGGCTGCGGGTGGCGTCGGCGGGCGCCTGGCCCGCCGCGTAGCGCTCGGTGTAGACGCGCTCGGCGTTCCCGGTCAGGGTGCGGACGAGGGAGCCGTTGTCGCCGAGCAGGACGTCGGCGCCGCCGCCGCCCTCGATCGCGTCGGCCTTGTCGGGGGCGCCCGGCTTGGCCGAGCCGCCGATGAGGTCGTCCTGGCCGGGAGCGGCGTCCTCGCCCTCCAGTTCGGCGGTCCCGCTCGCGACCCCCTTCCAGCCGGGGTCGGCGAGTGGCTCGCCGGCTGTCCGGGTCGACTCCGCCGACAGCGGGAGATCGCCGCGGATCCGGTCGGCGCCGCCGCCGCCCTCGGCGTAGTCGCCCTGGCCGCCGCCGGAGATCTGGTCGTCGCCGTCCTGCCCCCACAGCACGTCCACGCCCGAACCGCCGGAGACGCGGTCGTCCCCCGAGCCCTCGTCCAGGAGCTTCACCGCCCGTGGGGTCATCGGCGCGCCGGCCGAGCCGAGGCGGACCGTCGCCCGTGTGGGAGTGCCCGCCAGTGTCACCACCGCGTTGTCGCCCGTGACCACGTCGTCGCCGGGGCCGCCGAACAGCGCGTCGGCGGCGTCGTCCGCCGCCGCGTGCGAGCCGCCCACGATGTCGTCGTCGCCCTGGTCGCCCTCGGCCCAGTCGACGCCGGCGCCGCCCTCCGCGTAGTCGTCGCCCTCCTGGCCGCGCAGCCGGTCGGGGCCGCCCTGGCCGAAGATCGCGTCGTTGCCCGCGCCGCCGTCGGCGACGTCCGCGCCGGAGCCGCCCGCCAGCGGCTCCACCCGGTGAGTGCGCAACTGGCCGGGCCGTACGGCGACGGAGGTGGCCGCGCCGGACGTGCTCAGGACGGCGTTGTCACCGGCGATCACGTCCGGTCCGTCGCCGCCGAGCAGGGTGTCGCCCGCGTCGGGGTGCGGCCCGGAGCCGCCGCCGACGAGCTCGTCCTCACCGGCTTCGCCGAGCACCTGGTCGGCCCCGTTGCCGCCCTCCAGGTGGTCGTCGCCGGCGTCGCCGTGCACCTCATCGGCCCCGATCCCGCCGAAGGCGGTGTCGGCGTCGGCGCCACCGTGGATCACGTCGGGCCCGCCGGCCTCCTCCGGTGTGCCGTCCAGGTCGGACGGGCCGGTGGCGTCGCCGTTGTCGCCGACCAGTCGGTCGGCTCCGGCGTCGCCGTAGAGCGTGTCGCCCGCGTCGGCCCGGCCGGCCGTGCGGCTGCCGCCGACGACCAGGTCGTCGCCGAGGCCGCCGAACGCGGTGTCCTCGCCGGCCTCGCCCGCGACCACGTCGTCCTGCGCTCCGCCGTACAGGGTGTCGCCGCCGGCGCCGCCGGTCACCTCGTCGGCTCCGTCGTCGCCGTAGGCGATGTCGTCGCCCGGGCCGCCGCCGACGTCGTCGTCGCCCGCTCCGCCGTACAGGGTGTCGTCGCCCTTCTCACCGCACACGCGGTCCTGGCCGCCACCGGCCTCGACCCGGTCGGCTCCCCCGCCGGCCGAGACGGTCTCCGTGCCGGCGCCGCCGAGGACGAGGTCGCGGCCGTCGCCGTCCGCCTCGGCGTCGGTGCAGGGCTCGTCACGCACCCTGTCGCCGAAGATCGTGGCGCCGCCGTCGCCGCCCACGATGTGGTCGTCGCCGTCGCCGCCGGACAGCAGCTTGACCGAGGGCTCCACGCCCGCGGGCAGCGGCAGGTGCCGTACCTGCCGGGCGGGGCCGTACTCGTCGCGGCCCTGCGCCTCGCTTACGTCGGAGGGCTCGGCGATCACCCAGTCGTCGCCGGGGCCGCCGAAGATCTCGTCCTTGCCGTGACCGCCCGCGAGGACGTCCTCGCCGCCGCCGCCCAGGATCCGTACGGTCTCGCCGGGACGGGAACGCCCGGCGACCAGGTCGACGGCCCCGCCGCCGTACACCCTGTCGGCGCCCGCGCCGGTGTCGACGTAGTTCGGCCCCGAGTCCGCGGGTCCCGGCGCGTCGGGCCCGAACTCCTCCCGCGGTCCGGTGTAGATCTCGTCGGCGGCGGAACCACCGGTGAGGGTGTCGCCGCCGGGCCCTCCGACCAGCAGGCTCGGCTGGGCGCGGAAGCGCGGCGACGGGTCGGAGGCGGCCAGCGGGCTGTCGGAGGCGACCCCGACGGTGTCGTCTCCTCCGTTGCCGTACAGCCGGTTCTCACCGAGTCCGGCGGCGATCCGGTCGTCGCCGTCGCCCGGGGCGTCGGCCGGCGCACCGGGCGGGCCGTCGGCGTCCCAGTCGGCGACCTCCGCGTTCCCGACCTTCCGGACGGCGGGGGTCAGGCGCCCGTCACCGGCCACCCAGCCGCCCGCGCCGCCCACCGTCAGGTAGTCGTCGCCGGGACCTCCGGCGACGACGACCACCGTCTTGCCCTGCTCGTCGTACCGGTCGCCGCTGGTGATCTGGTCGTCGCCCTTGCCGCCGTCCGCCACGGTGCTGCCGGACCCGGCGAGGATCATGTCGTCGCCGTCGCCGCCGAAGGCGACGATCTTCCGGTCGAACGGGTACGGCGCGCCGGACGCGTCGGCGTACCCCTGGAAGACCAGTTTGAGGTCGCCCGTGGCGCCGCGGCCGTCGGCCAGCACCCGGTCGAGGCCCGCCGTGTGGTGCTCCTCGCGGACGCCGAGCGCGCTCACCACGAAGCCCTCGTCGCCGGGGAGCTGGCCGACGGTCCACTGCTCGGCGTCGTCGCCCGGCTTGGCGGTGCTGCCTCCCCTGGCGCCGCGCATCGGGCCGATGTGCAGCACCAGCGCTTCGCCGCTGACGGTGGCGAGCTTGGGCGGGGCCTCGTCGCATTTCGGCTTCGCCGAGAAGTCGAGCAGCGTGGCCTCGACGATCGTCCAGTCGAAGCGCTTTTTGAAGATCGAGATGCCGATCTCCACCCACGCCTTCAGGTACACCTTCAGCTTGCCGTCCATGGTGAACAGGCAGAGCGGGTTGCGCAGCAGGATCCCGGAGAACTCGTAGAACCTGAACTTGCCGTCGTTGGTCGGGTCGGCCCAGTTCATCGAGATGCCGAGGGAGATCCCTCCGCTCACTCCGGCCTTGACGAGCAGCACGTCGACCGCCGCCCCGGCCTCGAGGCGGCCGGACAGGGTGATCGCCGGCAGGGGGCGGCCCCGCTCGTCGGCGGTCCTCAGGTACAGGCTGTCGAGGACCTGGAGGTCGGCCTTGCCCTGCTCGATCGCCTTACGGATGCCGTAGGTGTCGAAGCCCGCCCTGATCCGCGCCTCCACCCCGGCGGTGCCGGAGATGACGACCATGACGGGCGGCGGCGCGTAGACCGGGCCGAAGGACTGGCTGTAGGTGAAGCCCAGACGCAGCGGCCCGGAGTCGTACTCGACCAGTTCGACGTCCCTGCCCATGATCAGACTGAAGATCGACCGGCCCGCGTTGTTCAGGACCGGGAAGGAGAAGCCGGCCTTCGAGGACTGCCCCATCGGCCCCTGCTCGGCGTCGGCCGTGGCCGTGGCCTTGTCACAGGTTCGTGCGCCCTGGTCGAGTGCCGCCAGGAGGTCCTGCGTCTCGGGGGTCGTGTCCCCGATCAGCGAGTCCGCCACGTCCGGCGAGTTCTGCGTGACAAGCGCCCTGTCGCCGGCCACCGTGAAACCGCCCAGGGGGATGTGCAGCTCGCCCCGGCAGTCGGGCAATGAGGTGACCAGCTTGGTGATCTCGACCATGCGCTCGACGAACTGCGTCGAGCTGTTCCCGCCCAGGGTGTTGAACTTCTTGGCGATCGTCATCAGGTTCACGTCGCCGCCGCCCGCCGCCCGGCTCAGGTCCGACAGCACCGGGATGGGCGCGTACAGCTGGTCGATCACCGGCCTGACCGGGTCGGTGACCCGCTTCACCTGGGTCACCACCGGGCCGAGGACGCTGCGGAAGAAGTCGCCGGCCTCCAGGTTCACGTTCGTGAAGGCGATGTGCAGGTCGGCAGGGTCGGGGCCGCCGGCCTTGGTGAGGTCCCAGTCGAGGGTGAAGTCGCCGAACAGCCCGGGGAGCATCGGCGAACCGGGCGTCACGGTGAAGCGCCAGTCGACGGCGGTCTTGGCCTTCAGCGAGGTCTCGACCAGGTCCCCGGCGTCGGCCAGCTGCCCGAGGCCGATCTTGCCGACCGGCTTGAGCCCGACGGTGAAGGTGCCGGTGAACAGGTCCGGAGACCGCGGCGTGCGGTTCTTCAGGGTGACGTCGAGGATGGCCAGCTTGGCGTTGATCTCCTCGGGCAGCGCGATGTTCACGCCGATGCCCGCCTGCGGCCGGTCGTCCTGGCCGGCGTCGATGTAGAAGCCGTTGGCCCGGTCCAGCCCGATCGTGGCCTTCACGTGCCAGCCGAGCCTGGCCCGCACGCCCTTGCCCGGGCCCTGGCGCAGCGCGAGACCGGGGATGCCGATGTTCAGCCGCCGTTCCAGGCTCGCGCAGCCCTCGACACAGCCCTGCTGGGGGTCCACGGTGCCCTTGGCGATGTCGACCGTGAATTTGACCCCGGTCAGCTCGGTGCCCTTCGCCGCGTCGCACGCCGTGGGCTCCGCCGGCTCCGGCGCCTGCACACAAGTGATCAGCGGCTGCACGCCGGGACCGACCTTGGGGGCCAGCTCGGCGTTGTACCACTCCCGCAGGTCCTTGCCGGTCGGCACCCGGCCGCCGTTCGGCAGCTTGGCGATCGCCGCCTTTATCTCCTCGCGCTTGGCGCCGACGAAGTCCGCGCCCTGCTGCAGGTCTGCGCCGACCAGGGGCAGCCTGCCGCCGTAGGAGGCCGTGCGCATGCCGGACTCCAGCGCGGTGAGGTACCGGTCGAGGCCGTCGCCCAGATTGGTCCAGTCCAGTTCCAGCCCGGCGGGCAGCGCGGAGAAGTCGAAGCTGGGGATCTCCAGCCGGTCGATGTCGCCAGGCAGCTTCGCGGTGAGGTCGAACATCTCGGCCAGCGGGGCGACCCTGGGCAGCCGCAGGATGAACGCGTGCCTGCCGTCCGCGGTGATCGGGCTGCCGTTGAGGTAGGCGGGCAGCACCGCGCACAGCGCCAGGTCTGTCTCGTCGCGCCGGGGGTCGCGGTCGCAGGTGACCGGCTCGGTCGTCTCGTTGAGCGACAGGCCGAGCCCGGCGAAGAAGTCGGCCGGCGGCACCGCCTCCTGCGGGTCGCCGTCGTACCGGAGGCTCACGCCGTACGCGAGCCTGGCCTGCAGCGGGTCGTCGCCGGCCTTGCCGACGGAGACGGGCAGCGGGCCGATGTCCGCCTTGACCGTGCCGTCCAGCCGCGCGCTCGCCTCCAGGTCGAGGCCGGAGTCGGTGTCGACGAGCAGGTCCTGGGCGAGGTCGAAGTCGCGCTTGAGCGCGACACGCAGGCCCAGCCGCACCTGCCCGGTGACGGAGGCGTCGAGCGTGCCGGAACCGGAGGCCGCGACCAGGCTACGCTCCCCGAAGGAGAAGCGCAGCGCCTCGTTCATCGCCGCCTTCTTGTCGTATGCCAGCGACAGCCGCAGCGCGCCGTCGTCGTAGGAGACGCGGACCTGGCCGCCGAGTGCCCTGTTCAGCTCGGCCACCAGCGCCTGCACGGTGTCCGGCGGGGCCGCGGTCAGCCGGTCGATCGCGTCCCTGAGCGGAGAGCGCAGCGCGTACGCGCTCCCCGGCGCGGGAGCGGCCTCGCCGAACTTCGCGGTGAAGGCCAGGGTGTGCTCGGCGCACACCGCCTCGACGGTCATCACGCGGGTGCCGATGACCACGCCGCGCCCGATGTGCGCCTGGGTGAACGTACGCGAGGGATCGGTCACGAAGCCGTGCTCGGTGCCGCAGGCGCCGTCGCCGTACCCGACGCCGGGACCCGAGCCCATCTCCTCGGCGGCGACCAGGTCGGAAATCGACCGGCCGAGGAGCGGCACCCTGGTCGTCATCGCCTTGCCGACCGGGCCGTCGCCCTGGACGTGGTCGAGGTAGCCGGCCAGCGCGCCCAGCGACTTGATCAGCGTGCCGAACAGCGCCTGGGGGTTGTCGGGGTCGAAGGCGAAGCCCTTGACCTTGCCTATCTGGTCGAAGCCGCGGAAGTTCAGCGTGTCCGGCTTGCGGACGTCCGGCATCTCCACGTCGCCGGTCACCCTGCCGCCGAAGAAGTCCGCCATGCCGGGGACGCCCAGGGTCAGCCTGGCCCGGGCGGCGGCGTCCACCTGAGAGGTCAGGACCTCGCCGGGGTTGCCCGCCAGCCGCTCGAACAGCCGTGTCAGCGGCACGTCGCCGATGTCCTTGAGCGCGACCTTCACCACGTCGCCGCCGCTCGCGCCCGTCATCGTGAGGTCTCCGGTGACCTGCACGGCCAGGTAGCCGACGACGGCGTTGACGTTGACGGCGCTCCTGACCGACACCTGCGCGCCGAACAGGTCGCGGCCGGTACGCAGCATGACGCGGTCGGCGGACCGGGGAAGCTCGGTCACCACGGTGGAGCTGCCGTCCGGGTTGACGTGCCGGTAGGGGCAGGCCTTCCGCTGCCCGTCCGGCCGGGAGGCGCACGCCTGACCGGTGACCGGGTCGCTCAGGTCGAGCACGACCGTGGCGGCGGCGTGGTAACCGCGCATGACGCCGGCGACGGCGACGTCCGCGTTGGCCTGGGCGAGGCCCGCGCGGGCCTTGAAGGTGTCGCCGAGGGTGACCTGGCCGATCATGGGGTCGGCGGCGGCGATCCGGTAGGCGGTCCCGGCCGCAGGCACCCCGCCGCGCCACCCGTCCCCGGCGAGGGTGACCGTGTCGGCGGTGTTGTCCGCCACCATGCCGCTCGCCGTGCCCGCGGTGACCGTACGGCCGGCGAGCTCACCGGGCGTCCACTTCTGGCCGGTGTGCTTGAGCGTCTTCGCGGTGTAGGCGACGCCGGCGCCCGAGCCGGTGGTGGCCTGTCCGGCCGGGTTGAGCGTCTCGGGGGTGGGGTTGACCGGGCGGTCGACGACGAGCGTGAACGCGATCTTCTTGCCGGCGTCGTCGTAGCCCGCGTCGGCGACCTTGATGATCGCGCCGCCGGGCAGGTTCCGCGCCCTGCCGAGCGCGGCGAACATGTCCTGGATCGAGGTGAAGGTGGGCTGGCCGGTGTTCCGGTCGACGTTGCCGGTGACGAACGCGTCGATGGCCTCGGAGACGCGCACCGCGTCGGCCAGGGAGCCGCGCATGAACGGCAGGTCCACATCGCCCTGGTCGCCCCAGCGGGCCCGCTGCACGGCGGTGATCGCGCCGGACAGGTGCGTCAGCCCGTCGAGCAGGTCCTTCGGCGTGAGTGCCTGGAAGCGGCCCAGCCGGTCCAGGTCGGGCCGGCTCACGCTCACCTGCGGCCCGCCCGTCGCGAGGTCGGGCCAGCTCACGCCGACGGTCGCGGTCGCGCCCTCGACCTGGGCGCCGGCGAACGGCTTCGCGGTGACGTGCAGCGCGGCGGTCGCCGAGCCCTTCCTGGTGAAGGCGAAAAGCCCGGACGCCGCTCCGTCCGCTCCCAGCTCGTCCTGGCTCAGCCTGCCGTCGCCGTCGGGGTCCGCGACGGAGGAGGCGAACGCCGAGGTGAAGGAGAGCGAGGAGGCGGTGGACAGGTCGACGCCGAGGATGCCGAATGCGGCCGAGGGCGTGGCCCCGGCCGTGAGCCGCCCGTCGGCCTGCACCGTCACCGCGACGTCCCTGCCGAGCCAGGCGGCCTTGGTGGCGGGATCATAGGCGAAGGGCAGCTTCGCCACCAGCTTCAGGGTGACGTCCACTCCCCCGGAGGTCGTCAGCGAGACCTTGGGCTGGGCGCTGCTGACGGAGATCGGCCGGTCGGCGACCGTCCTGGTCACCTCCAGGGTCAGGTCGAGGCGCCTGACCCCGCCCTGGGTGCTCGCCTTGGCCAGCAGCCGCCCGGCGCGCGGGCCGGACAGCGGGTACTCGTCCTCCAGATCCTCCAGGCTCGTGAGCCCCCTGAGCTGGTCGTACACCGCCACGTCGAACAGGTCGCCCAGGCCGAGTCCGTCCTCCGCGCCGGGGACGAGCCCGACGAGGGGCAACTGCTCGTTCATCGGGCCTACCGCGCCCAGGCCCCTGCCGAGAACGGCGAAGCGCTCGACGACCGACAGCAGGGCCGAGGTCTCCGCGTCGGGCTGCGCGGCCGCGGTGGCGGCCTGCGGCACGGCTGTGACCAAGCCCGCCAGCACTCCCAACGCACACAGGATGCCGACCAATCGCCGCCGTACCACGGGGACCCCCAGGACTTACAGGTGATGTTCCGCGGCCCTGTCTAGCGATGAGGTCTAAAGAACCGGTTGTGGACTCTTGCGGGATCCATCGGGCCGGGCGCCGTGGCTTCGCCGCGCCTTAAGGGAGCCACAAGACAGTCTTGCCATCGTCAAGATTGATCGCCCCGAGCGACCCCCGTCGGGGCGGGCCCTCCGACCCCACCAAGGAGTCACGATGTCTCTCCACCACGACGAGACCGTCCTCGAACCCGGCCTGTCCACCAACCACAACGAGACCGTCCTCGAACCCGGCCTGTCCACCAACCACAACGAGACGGTGCTGGCCTGACAACGCCCGACCGGCTCCGGCGAGTAGCCGGGAGCGGGAGCGGGCCTGCCCGTCGAGCCTCCGCCAGGGCACTCGTGACAGCGGAAGGATGAATGGTGGAGCGGACGCCGTCCCAGGGATTGCTTCCACGTCTGCCCGGTCATGTATGGCTCATCCTCTGCGGCGACGCCGTGTCCGCGATCGGAGCCGGCCTCACCCTCCCCTTCCTCCTCGTCTACCTGCATGACGTGCGGGGCATCGAGCTCGGCTCGGCCGGGCTCGTCCTCTCGGCGATCGCGATCGCCGGACTGGTCGGAACCCCTGTAGGCGGGCTGCTCGCGGATCTTCTCGGTCCGCGGCGGCCCGCCGCGGCGGGCCTCGTCCTCGCCGCGGCCGGAACCGCCGGGATGATCGGCGTACGGAGCGCATGGGAGGGCGCCCTGTGGGCCGCGCTCTACGGGTTCGGTGTCGCGCTGGCCGAGCCGTGTTTCCAGTCGCTGCTGAGCACCTCGGTTCGCCCGGGCCGCCGCTCGCAGGTGTTCGCGGTGCGGCATGCCCTGCTGAACGTCGGGCTCAGCGCCGGCAGCCTGCTCGCCGCCTTCCTGGTGGACCTCTCCTCCGCGCAGACCTTCGTCACGATATACGTGGTCGACGCGGGCACCTTCCTCACGTTCGCCGTGCTGATCGCCGGAACACCGGGCCGTGGTCGCGCCGCTCCCGGACCCGGCGCTCGCCAGGACCGGAGCGTCCGCGCGCGCGATTCCCCGACGGGCGGCGCCGGCGGCGGATACCGGGCGATACTCGCCGACCGGCTGCTGCTGCGGATCTGCGTGCTGGTCGCCGTGGTCTTCGTCTGCGGCTACGGCCAGTACTACAGCGCCTATCCGGTCTTCGCGATCCGAAGCGGTGGCCTCGACGCCGCCGCGCTGCAGCTCACCTTCCTGGCCAACACCTGCACGGTCGTTCTCACCCAGCTGTTCGTCCTGCGCCTCGTGACCGGCCGTCGCCGCACCCGCGCGTTCGCCCTGTCGGCCGCGCTCATGGCCCTCGCCTGGCTCACCGTGGTGGGCGCCGCGCATCTCGGCGGCGGCCCGGCCGCCGTCGCGGTGTTCATGGCCGCGATGGTCCTGTTCGCCGCCGGTGAGACGCTCATGGCCCCGAGCGTCCCTGCGATCGTGAACGACCTGGCGTCCGACCACAACCGTGGCAGGTACAACGGGGCCTACAGCTTCGCGCAGACGCTGGGCTACATCGTCGGGCCGGCGGTGGCCGGCGGGATGGTCGGCTCCGGGCGCGGATCCCTGCTCTTCCTGGTCCTGGCCCTGGCGCTCGGCCTCGTGGCCCTGCAGGCGACCAGGCTCGACCGCCTCCTCGCCCCCGCGGCGAACGTCATCGGCACCGCCCCGGATGCCGAGCCGTACGACACCGGCGGCGACACCGCGCCGGAGGCCCTGCTGTCGACGGCCGGGCGGTACCGCCGGCTCGGACGGCTGGACGAAGCCGAACGCGCCCTGGAACGGGCCGTTGAGATCACCCGAGACAGCGAACCGTCCCAGGACGCCCATCTGCGCGCACTCGACGCCCTCGCCGAACTGCTCCGCTTTCGGGGAAGGTACCGGCGATCGGACGAGATCCTGCGGAGCGCGCTCAGCCTCGCCGAGGAGACGCCGGGAGCGGGCTCCCTCGCGGTCGCGCGGATCTGCAACAGCCTGGGCGTGCTCCACAAGTACACGGGACGGTTCGAGGAGTCCGAGTCCTTCTATTCACGGGCTCTCGCGATACTCGAAGCAGACCTTGGCGATGAGCACCCGTTCACGGCCACCCTCTACCACAATCTCGGCGGGCTGAACCATGCCCGCGGGACCCACGCTCAGGGGGAGCCGTTCGCCCGCCGCTCCGTGGAGATCCGGCGGCGCACCCACGGTCCCGCGGACCCGGAACTGGCCGCCGACAAGGCCGCGCTGGCGGCGATCGTCCACGCGCTCGGCGACCTCGACGAGGCCGAGCGCCTGCTGGTGGAGGCACTCGCCGTGTTCGAGACGCGGCTGGGCCAGGACGACTACGAAGTGGCCTCCTGCCTGAACAACCTCGCCTCGATCCACTATTCGCGAGGCGGGTTCGAGGCGGCCGAGGCAGGCTTTCGCAAGGTCCTCGCGATCAAGGAAGGGTGCCTGGGCCCGGCCCATCCGGAGCTCGCGGTCGCGCTCAACAATCTCGCGATGACCCTCTGGAAACGCGGTCGGCCAGAGGCCGCCGTACCGGTGTTCGAGCGTGCGATCGTCTTGCTGAACACCGAGGTCGACCGGGACCAGCCGGTCAGGCTGGCCTGCCTCCGCAATCTCCAGACGTGCCGGAGCTCCATGTGAGAGCCGCGTCGACGACGTCCGCCTTTAGGAGTTCTTGTGATCGATCCGCGGTTCCCCCTCGCCAGCTGGTTCCTGATCGTCGCCGGAACCGGCTTTCTCGCCGTCTACGCTCTTCCGCTCCTGCTGGTCCCGCTGCGCTGGGCGCGCTGGTTCCGATGGGAGTCCGCCTCGACCCCCACGGACCTCACCGTGTACTTCGGGCGCTGTCTGGGAGCCGTCGCGGTGGCCGTCACGTGGGTCGCGCTCGCCGCGGCGCCCGACCCCGAGCACCACCTGATCGTGTTCGACCTCATCGCGGTCGCCTGCGCTCTCCAGACGCTCATCCATGTGGACGGTGCGGTGCGCAGGATCCAACCCTGGACCGAGACTCTCGAGATCGGCCTGTACGCCCTCCTCTGCGGTGCCGCCGTGGCGATTCGCGTCCTGCTGCCGGCCTGAGCCGGGGGGATCGACCACCCGCCGGATCTGGGCGGCCTTCGCAGGGTGCCGCGCGCCTTCTCGACACGCGCCTTCGCGACGCGGACGCACGAGCCGTTCACAGCACCAGATACACCCTCCGCGCTTGCGCATCGGTGGTCACCAGGACCCGGAGCGGTTCGTCGAAGATGTCTTCCGGAAGGTCGTACAGGGCCAGTTTCGAGCCGGGGTCGCGCGGGTCCTCGATCTCGGCGACGAGGGGCATCCCCACCTCCGCGATGTAGCGCTCCCAGCCAAAGGACTCGATCGCGCATCGGCGTGTCTCCGGGTCGTCCTCCGCCCTGATCGCCTCCGGCGTCGGATCCGTGATGACCCACTCGGGCACCGGGGTGCCGTGCCACGCGTGGAGCGCGTACCCGTCCGGCCAGGACAGGGCGGGACCGGTCGCGGAGTGAAGCCGCTCCAGCTCGTCCCTGAGAAGGACCTCGGGCCGGTCGGACAGGATGACGCCGTCCCTCGACGGGATCCACCAGCCGACGCGGCGGGTGACGTCGGAGAGCGCCTCGAGGCCTTCGTCCGGTCGCCCCTGCGCGATCCGGAAGGCACAGGTGTAGAGCGCCATCCGGTACGCGTCCCGCCAGACGTCCTGCACCCCGCCCAGATGACCGCCCAGCAGGGACGGAAGCTGATCACTGAGCCGGCTCAGGACATGACCGCGCAGCCGCACCCCGAACCGGTTCCACAGGCGTTCCCTGATCCGGGAGCCGATCTGCGACCTGAGCTCGTCCCACAGCTCGGGTCCGAGCGCGTCGTGAAGCCGGCTCACCAGCCGGTCCTCCAGCTCTCTCCACGGGTTGCTCTCGTACCGGCGCCGCAGTTCACGGCGGAGTCTGAGCGCGAGCTCGGGCGAGAACGCGTCCGTCGGCCCCGGCCGGTCGGGACCGTCCCCGACGCAGGCGCGCAGGCACCCGGCCGGAGAGTCGGCCCACACGACGCTGCGCGGCGGCTCCAGCCGCATGGCGGTGTACGCCTCCCGCACGGCCCGCTCCGCCGCGCTCCGGTCGGCCGGTCGCGTGGAAAGGGCGCTTTCCGCCCACTCGTCGCGGACCTCGGCGACAAGGGCCTCGTGTTCCACGGTGAAGACGCCTGTGAACGGTGACACCTGAGCATCCATCCGATCTCCAATGAGGGCGGGATCCAGCGCTCCACGTCGGTGCCGCGCAGCTGCGGAAACCCCGCCAACGCGCGGACCCACGGTCGCCCGGGACTCTGGTGAGACGCTCAGCCGCCCCTGCCCCGGCCCTTGAGGAAACCCGATCCGGGCACGGGCGTACGGCACCGGCGCCGCCCGGCCGGGGCCTCGTCCGGGAACTCTCCCGCGTACGCCGGGACCAGCCGCCTGTCGCTCACGCGGGCCGGGGAGACGACATCGGGTGGCGACGATATCCGTAGCATATGGGGGGTGAGTGCCCCGGCCGGCAAGCAGCCATATCATCACGGCGACCTGCGTCGTGTGCTGATGGACGTCACCCTCGAGGCGATCGCCGAGGACGGGCTGGGCGAGCTCAGTCTCCGCGAGCTGGCTCGACGGGCGAACGTCTCCCACGCCGCTCCCTCCCACCACTTCCGGAGCCGGGCCGGGCTGCTGACCGCGATCGCCGCCGAGGGCTACAACCTGCTGGCCGACCAGCTTGAGCGTGTGCGAGGCGACGACCTGACCGAGCGGGCCGTCGCCTACCTGAGGTTCGCGACCACGCACCCCGCGCACTTCGCGGTGATGCGGGCGCCCGAACTGTGCATCGATCGGGACCCCGAGCTCCTCGTGGCCCGGGAACGGGCCGGGGAGCAACTGCTCCGGCCGGCTGACCGCACGGCCGCGCTCGCCGCCTGGGCGCTGGCACACGGTCTCGCCAACCTCCTGCTGGAGGGAAACGTGCACCCGGACCCGGGGGGCGACGTCGAGTCCCTTGCCCGCACCCTGCTCCACCATCTCACCTGACACCGGCCTCGCGGGCGACGCCGGCGAACGGCAGGCGCCCGGCCGGGTCAGCGGACGGCCCGCAGGGCGTTCACGATGCCGTAGCCGTAGAAGCCGTTGCGGGATCGGCCCCCCTCACAGAGGTGTGTGTCGGTGACGGTGGTGCCGTTGGGCAGGTGCCGCGTGTAGGTGTAGGCGGCGGGGGTGGGGCAGCCCTTCCTGGTGGCGGTCGTCTTCAGCATCGCCTCCACGACGTCGGGGTTGAGCGTCTTGCCGCCGTGCTTCCGGTCCTGGTGACCGTACTCGCTGACGATCAGCGCCGCCACGCCGGCCGCGCGCGGCGACGCCATCGAGGTGCCCTGGTCGTACTGGTAGTAGGCGCAGACGGCGCCGTCGCAGTCACGGACGACGCGGGCGACGTTGGGTGTGCCGTCCGGGTTCAGCTCGCCGCGTGCCACCGCGAGCGCCTTCGGGTAGGCCGCCAGCGTCGCCCGCGTCGTGTCACGCGTGTTGTCCGGCGTGTCGTAGGTGTCCCCGCCGGGGGCGGCCAGGTCGGTGGAGCCGTCGCCGTAGTTGGAGCCGAACGACTTGCGCTCGCTGACGCCGGTCGCGGACACCCTGATCACGTGGTTGCCCTCGACCGGCATGATGTCGCAGTCCGGCGTGATCGTACGTGAGTGAGGCTTCTCGCCCGGCACTCTGACGAAGTTGGGGCTCGAACTGTCGACGTAGTCCTTGGTGAGGTCGACGGCCTGGTTGCCGATGGCCGTGATCAGAGTCACGCCCCTGGCGTGGGCGTAGTCGAGCGCCCGCTGCATGGCACTGCGGATCGTGGTCTGCTCCAGACGCTCCTCCGGGGAGTCGGACGGGTTGCCGGTGCAGTTGGACAGCCAGGGGTCGGTGTAGAAGCTCATGTTGGCGACATCGACCCCGATGTCAGCCGCATAGGTCAGCGCGTCGACGCTCGGCTGGAGGAAGAAGTAGCCGGCGTCCGAGCCGACCCTCAGGTTCACGATCGAGACCTTGGGCGCCACGCCCGCGATGCCGAGCCCGTTGATCGGTGCGGCCAGCGCGGACGCCACGTGCGTCCCGTGGCCGTCCTCGTCCACGTCCGCCGGGTCCTCGCACGAACGGTCCGGCTCCTCCTCACAGGGGCCGTCGACCTCCTCGCCGTCGGCGTCGACCGGGATGTCCACGGTGAAATTACGGCTCAGCTCCCGGTTGAAGTTCGGCGCGATGTCGGGATGGGAGCCGTCCACGCCGGTGTCGAGGATGGCGACCAGCACCTCGGGGTCTCCCTGCTCGTACTTGTACGAGCCGTCGATGGTGGCACCGATCTGCTTCATGTCCCACTGCAGTTCCGACAGCGGCTCGGCTTGAGGAGCCGGCTTGCGCCGCTTGGCGGCGGAGGGCGCGCCGCGCTCCGCCGTCCCCGGCCCCTCGAACGCCTCGGCCCCGAGGGCCTTGGGCACCGCCGCGTCGCTCATGGGCGCGTTTTCGGGCACGCCGCCGACGGACCGGTTGCGGGCGACACCCTCGATCAGGGCACTGCCCCCCAACAGGCTCGTGAAGCCGGGGTCGGTCGTGCTGACGGTGGCCAGCCCGACGGTGCCGTTCTCCTTCAGGATCCTGCCGCCCGCGGCCTGGATGGCACCCCTGGCGTCGGCGGCGTTCACCCCCTCCTTGTAGAGGACCACGTATTCGGTTTCCCGGCCGGCTTCCGCGACCGGCTGCCCGGCCTTCGCGGCGGCCGCCGACGACGCCGTTACCAGGAAGGTGAACGCGATGACGACAGCGCGCTTCACATATACCTCCGTTCAAGGAGGAACCGGCCGACCTCGGCCGGCACCTCCAGGTAGAAAGTCCCGCTTCGGCCGATCGTCAGTGCAGGAGGAGGGCGCCGAAGTAGGAGGGATTGCCGACGCCGACCGTGCCGGGGTGGACGACCTGGGCATTGGTGGCGGAGATGCCGGTAGGCGAGCCGCGCAGGACGGCCAGCATGCCGGTGTTGGTGTTCTTGCCGGGGGCGCCGACGACGACCTCACCCATGCCGTCGCCGGTGACGTCCGTGATCGAGACAGCGTCGCCGAAGTTGTCCTTGGGCTGAGACCGCTCACTGATCGGATCGGTGACCGGGGAGGCCGGATTCGGGACGGAGCCGAGGCTGTCCTGGGTGACGAACTGCGCGCGGGCCGGTACGGGGCCGCCGGTGGAACCGGGTATCACCACCACCATGCCGGCACCCGCCTTGCCGGAGACGGTGGTGTTCGCGGCACCGACGGCGATCTCCGCGGAGCCGTCGCCGTTGACGTCGCCGACGGCCAGACTGGTGCTCGCCGCCTGGTTCGCCAGCCAGGTCAGCTGGTCGGTGGAGAAGCCCGGGGTGGCGGACAGGCCCGAGGACGAGCCGTACCAGACCTGCAGTGAGTTGCGGCTGGCGGTGACCATGACCAGGTCGTCGTGGCCGTCGCCGTTGACGTCGCCCATGTGGACCAGGGAGTCGTACTTGGGGCAGACGACTCCGCACGTCGCCGACGAGCCCAGGAGGACGCGTTGCGGCGGAGAGGTGTGAGGGGGGTACATGATGCTCAGTTCGACCACGTTTTCGCTGCTGACGTACGCCAGTTCCGTCTTCCCGTCGCCGTTGACGTCGCCGGAGGCGGTCGAGGAGACAGCCGTGGCGGTCCCGTCCTGGGCGCGAGGAAGATACTGGTAGGTGCCCTGATCGGCCCCGTTGTACCACCCGGCCAGCACGTCGCTGGAGAAGTAGTACGTGCGCATCGGCTTGACGATGTCGGCTCCGGGCCGGTCGTCGAACTCCCCGGCCCGCATCACCTGGACCGCGTCCCAGCCGTTGTACGGCGTGTAACCGAGATAGTGCTTGCTCTGGGCGATCCCCGTGGACGTCCACGAACTGACGATCGTGTAGAACCGGCCGCCGGCGATGAGGTCGGTCCTGCCGTCGTTGTCGACGTCGGCGGCCGACAGCTGGGCACCGAACGAGTTGCAGGAGTAGGCCGAGGTCGAGCAGTCCCCAGGGGGACGGAGGAGCACCTGCCCCTTCAGCCCGCCGGGCCCGCCGTACAGGACGGTCACCGCCCCGGTGCTGCCGTTGGCCGGTTGGGCGACGACGACGTCGCTGTAGCCGTCACCGTTGAAGTCGAAATTTCCCAGGGCCGGCGCGGCCGCCTGGGCGGAGGCGGGTGTGGCGGCCAGGCCCGCTGCGAGAACGAGCGAGACCGCCGTGCACATGATCTTCTGAGGCGTCCATCCTTTGACGGGAACCTCATTTCCGCATGCAGACGTCATAGTTCACCTCTGTCCTCTCCTTAAGGTGATGCCGTGACGGTTGCCGCAACCCTTGGCGGGGACTTGCGGCGGCCTATCGGTATTGCGCGGGGAAGTAGGGCAGGAAGCCGGTCCGATCGTGGCAGTTGAGGTACTCCATGCGGCCGCCCTCCGGCGCCACGTAGACCTCGTGGCCGAGCGTCACGTGGATGTCGGGGGCGAAGCGGGCGATCAGTTCGCCGGCGCTCTTGAAGATCGCGAGGTGCGTGGCATGGCTGTGTGCCCAGCGCTCAAGGTGCGACAGGCTCAGGAACCATGCGAGCGTGGCCGTCTGCACCCGGTCGTCGTTGGAGACGATCAGGTCGGCGAGCCGGGCGGACAGGCACCCGGTCTCCTGCGGGTTGGCGGCCAGATATCCGACACCGTCCTGGTAGACGGGCAGAACCCGCTCCTCGAACCAGGCGCGTTCGTCGTCCGGGCAGTGTTTCCAGCCCTGCGGACTCCGGATGAAACAGAGATTGCCCGGGGTGGTAACGACCAGGTGACGACCGGCCGAGTCCGCGGGCGCCGCCTGCACGACGGAGTCCACCTCGCCGGCGAGTCCCGCGTCTTCGGCGGCCGGGATGCGGTCGCGCATGGAGCCCGGGTAGGAATGGCATCCGTTCAGCACCGTGGGAAACCGCGACGCCAGGCCCCACGTCGGGGAATCGTACGAGTACGACGTCTCGAAGTGGTCGGCAGGTGCCCGAAGGACCTCCGTCCACAGGCCGATCGGCCCACCCTTCGCGGTCAGTTCCGGCGCGGCCCACGAACCGAGCGGATGCTCTTCGGACCAGGACTTCTCGGCATCGCCGTCCAGCCAGTACGCCAGGATGACGTCGTTGGTGTAGCCGAGCCGGTCGACGTGGGCGGCATGCTCGTACGTCACGGGCGCGTGGGCTCCGTGAAGACTTCCGACGACGCCCGCCAGCACGCCGGCCGCCTCGTCGTCGTCGCGATGCTGAACGGCGACTTGCCGCATGGTGACGCCGGCAAGCCCCTCGGGCAGATGGAGGCTGTAAGCGGGGTAGGGGTTGCGAAATCCGGCAGGCCGCAGTTTCGGCATGACGCGCTCTCCTGTGTCGGTCCGGTTCTCCCTCGGCATGCCGTCTCCGCCGCCGCCCGGATGGAGGGGAACGGGCGGTACGGCCCGGTCACTGATCGAAAGTCAGCGGAAGGAACGCCGGACCACGCACGATCAGGTTTGGTTTGTACACGATGTCGGCACGAGGTACGGCCAGTGACATGTGAGGGAATCGTTCCAGCGTCATCGTGAGGAGCGTCCTGGCGTTCCGGCGGGCCAGCTGTGCGCCCAGGCAGCGATGGATCCCATGCCCGAAGGCCAGATGGCGCTTGTCTTTCCGGAGGATGTCGAAGTCGTCGGGGTCGGGATAGCGGGCGGGATCACGATGTGCGGATCCGACGAGAAGCAGGACCGTCTCGTGCGCCGCGATCCGGACTCCCGCCATCTCCATGTCCGCGGTGGGGAAGCGCCAGAAGGACGACGCCTGAGGGCCGTCATAGCGAAGCACCTCTTCGATCGCCGCGCCGGCGAGCGATATGTCCTTGCGAAGCAGTGCATGCTGTTCCGGGTGGTCGAGCAGAGCCAGGAAGAGGTCTCCGACCAGAGCGATGGTCGACTCGTACCCCGCCACGATGAGTCCGACCATCGTGGCGAGAAGCTCGTCTTCGCTGAGCATGCCGGGAGTGCGGCTCGCCCGTATCAGGTCCGACATCAGGTCCGTGCCCAGATGCCTCTTCTTCTCGGCGATGAGATCGCTCGTGTACGCGACCAACGACTCCACCGCTTCGAACGCCAGGTGACGCAGGTTCGGGTCGGCGGTGAATATCAGGTCCCCCCATTCCCGTAACTGCGCGCTGTCACCGGGTGGAGCGCCCAGGACGGTGCAGATCACCTCCACTGAGAGCGGCGCGGCGATCCTTTCCAAGACGTCCACCGGCTCCTTCCGGGGCAGGGAGCCGAGGAGGGTTTCCGCCGCCGCCCGCATCGCCGTCTGCCATTGGGCGATCCGCCGATCGGTGAAGGTCGAGGCGGCCAGCCTGCGTAATCTCGTGTGGTCGGGCGGATCCAGATTGAGCATGGTGCGTGAGCCGACCGTGCCCGATCCGAAAGCCAGCGAGGCCGCGTGGAAAGCAGACGACGCGTTCGCGTAGTCACTGCTGAGCCGCGCGTCCGCCAGCCCCTCCTTGACGTCGTCGTATCGGCTCACCAGCCACACGTCGACGTCGGTGAAGGGAATGGTCGTCCGGCACACGGGATGGTTCTCCCGCAGAAACCGGTAGGTCGGATAGGGGTCCTGGAAGAATTCGGAAGTGAAGACGGGTATCGCGGTCATCTTGTGACTTCTCGTGCGTGTGCGACTTATGGCGTCCACTGACCTCACAGCGGAATTCTGGCCACCTCGGCGCGTGGCAGGTCGTCGAGACCTCGCCGCAGCTTCGACGTGACGGCTTCGAATTCGTACGCCCCCTCGGATACGCGATGCGCGAGCACACGCACGGTGTCCTGGTAATGCGTGGAGTATCTGTCGGTGCCCGGGCAGGGGTGGAAGCCCAGGCGGCCGAACAGCACATCCTGCCGATGACCGGTGCCGGAGGTGCAGACGACGAGCGAGGCGCCGAGGGCGCGGGCGGTGGCCACCATGGCGGCGACCATCCGTCCCCCCAGTCCCCGGCCCTGCATCCCGGAGGCGACGACGAGCCGGCCGGCCTCGAAGACCGGCGCGTTCGCGGCGCCCAGCTCGGCGAGCAACTCCGCGTACGCCTGTCCGCCGAGATGGCGTCGCGCCTGGAATCCGGCGGCCAGGCCGGGTGGTGCCAGGCGGACACAGGCGACGATCTCGTCAGTGGTGTCCAGATGCGCGGTGAGATGGAAGGCGCCCAGGTCGAGGTCCTGCGGATCCGCGTACTCGCCCTGTGCGGCGCGGAAGCCCGGCCGGCGGCCCTGGTCGTAGAAGACCTCGGCGCGGAACCGGCGGATGTTCTGGAGCCATTCGGCGGGGCGGCCCCCGGCCGGGTGCCTGCGAATCCACACCTCGAAGCCGCGAGCCTCGATCTGCTCGTCCGCCGTCCCGGGACCGCGATCGTTGGGAATCGGATAACGCAGCTCGGTGCCGGGATGCCGAGGCGAGTTCACGGGCTTACCCGCTCGCTTTCCAGATCACCCCTGGCCAGGTCAAGGCATTCGGCCATGAAAGCGGCGTAGGACGCCAGCGCCGCCTTACCCGTTTCGATCATCGTGCTCAGCGCGCCGGGAGAAGCGGCGAGAACGCCGCCGAGCTGCCGCTGGTTGAAGGCGGTGTGGCCGGCGTCGAGTTCGACGTGTTCCGCCAGGAAGGTGTAGCACGAGGCATCCGGGTGGAAGACGCGCTCGCAGGTGGCCATCAGGACGGGGCCGATGGTGACCGAGAGTCGTTCGATCTCGTATTCGATGGCGAGCTGGGCGAACGGCGTGGGACCGGCGATGACCTGCTCGTGGAACTTGGCGTAGAAGGCGGCGGTCGCCAGCGGCGGCCGGGCGAGGAGGCCGTCGGCGTCGACAGGCTCTCCGTAGCGCTCAAGCCACCAGTTCGCGATGGCGTACGTGTCGTCGACCATCATCCGGTCGTGGCCCGCCTCCGCCCGGGAATGCGCCTTGAGGGCCTTTTCGAGTTGGTCCATCCCCAGCTCGCCACACCGTTCGCCCGCGCTCGAGATCCAGCGTTCGACGTCGTGGGTCATGTGGATGCCGTGCGCGTTGTACCGCAGCATCCACCGGGCGAAGAGCCGGTCCTCGCACTCGGGGGAGAACAGCGGGGAAATGGCCGGATCATCCATGAATCGCTGACGGCTGTCCTTCAGCTCTGCTTCGTACTCGTCCATCTTCGCGCTCAACGAGAGCCTCCTCGTGTTTGCCGTGCGCGCGCTCGTTCCTGCGCGCACCTTTCGCCGGTGTTCTGCGCCGCGGTCCTGAACCGTCCCCCATGAGAGGCCGTCCCCGGCGGCATCCCGTTACAGCTCGCGAGATTCCTGTGAGTAGTGCCGTCGCTCGTTCACGTGCCCCCCGAGATCTCCTCGTACGAACGGTTCTGCTCGCGTCACGAACCGAGCGATTCGGCAGCAGAATCCCTGCAGCGGCTTATCGCGGGCTTAAATGTCCCCCGCCCGCGGCCGGGCACCGGGCGTAAGGGGCGGACAAGAGAGATTTAAGAGCGGCGTGTTCGGAGCATGGCATTACCGGCGAATGGGCAGGCCGCCGTCTCCCCCGTCGTGCGCGTTCTCTCACGAGAGAGCCCGCCCGGCGGCAGGGCGTCCCGCTTCCGGCGGATAGGGGATCACTCTTGCGAGGGACGAGCCGGCGCGAAGCGCGGGTCAAGATGGAGCGATCTCGTGACCCTCTCTTCGGAGGAGGCAGCCGGTGTGGAGCGGTGCAGGAGGCTCGGTAAGGAACGCCGAGGAGGCACCCAAGGAGCGATCGGTCACGTGAGCAACGTCGAATTCCGGGTTCTGGGGTCGTTCGAGGTGCACGGCGCAGAGGGAATCATCGGCATCGGGGGTCCGCGGCAGCGGGCTCTGCTCGCCCGGCTGGTGGCCGCGGCGGGCACGGTCGTGTCCACGGATACGCTGATCGAGGATCTGTACCACGGCAGGCCGCCGGTGACCGCGCTGGGCTCGATCCACGTCTACGTGTCGAACCTGCGCCGGGCGATCGAGCCGAAACGCGCGCCTCGCACTCCCCCGCAGCTCTTGATCGCACGGCGGCCCGGCTACCTGCTCACCGCGACGGACGTCGACGCGCTGCGGTTCAGCGATCTGGTGAAGGACACGGAACAACGTCCGCCCGCGGAGGCTCTGCCCCGCCTGGAGGAGGCGCTGAGACTCTGGCGCGGCTCTCCGTACGGGGAGTTCGCCGGCGAGCTGTGGGCGATCCCCGAGTCGACCCGCCTGCGCGAGCTGCGCCTGACCGCGATCGAGCGCCGCGCCCAGGCGCTGCTGGATCTCGGCCGTCCCCAGGCGGCGATCCACGAGCTGGAGTCCGAGACAGAGGAACACCCCCTGCGAGAGCGCCTGTGGTGGTTCCTGGCCCTGGCTCTCTACCGGGCCGGGCGGCAGGCCGACGCGCTGGCCGCGCTGCGCAGGGCGCGGAAGCTCGTCGCCGATCAGCTCGGCCTCGATCCCGGTCCGGAGCTGCAGGCGCTGGAGAGGGACATCCTCCAGCAGGCTCAGTCGCTCGCGCCACCGCCCGAGCCCGTCTCCGTGCTGCACCGTCCTCTGCCCTCCGCCCCCTCCGAGGTCCCTCCGGTGCACGGCCGGGACCGGCGCCACGGGGAGACGCCGGCGCCGCCTGGCGGCGGAGCGACGACCGATGCCGTACGCGAAGGGGCCCGTGGCGGAGAGGCCCGGCAGGCGGAGGCCGTCCCTTCCCGGGGCGCGTTCCGGGAACCTCTTATCGGCCGGGAGCAGCAGCTCGCGGAGTTGAAGGGGCTCACCGCCCTGGCGGACCGGAACGGCATGGTGGTCGCCGCGGTCAGCGGCGAGCCCGGTATCGGCAAGACCCGGCTGTTACAAGCGTTCCGGGACGGCTGCGAAGATCTCGGCCATCTGGTGCTGTGGGGCCGCTGCCATGAGGGGGAGGGAGTGCCGCCGCTGTGGCCGTGGCTGCAGGTCCTGCGCGCGCTGGCCGAGACCGTGCCACCACCGGAGCGCCAGGCGCTGGGCGGGCTGCTGGACGACGAGTGGCCCAGCGGCCTCCCTGAGCCGGCGTTGCGCCGCCGGAACCAGGTCATCGCGCACTGGCTCGTCGAGACCGCGCGGCTGCGGCCCCTGGTGATCGTCCTGGACGACCTGCACTGGGCCGACTCCGCCACGCTCGAGCTGCTCAGAGATGTCGCGGTGCTGTCGGAGGCCCTGCCGAGGAATTCCTCACTGATCCTGGTCGCCGCGTTCCGCGACTCGGCGCACGTCGGCGCCGTCTCCCCGGACGACGCCATGAGACTGTGCCTGGGCGAGGTGTTGCACCGGCTCGGCCGTTACGATCTGGTTCGCGTCCGGTTGACCGGCCTCGACGCCACAGAGATCAGGGCCCTCGTCGCGGCTATGGGCGTCACGGTCGACGATGCCACGGCCGAGCGGCTGGCCGAACGTACCGGCGGGAACCCGTTCTTCGTCTGTGAATACGCCCGGCTGCTGGCCCAGGGCCAGAGCCTGGATCTCATACCCTCCGCGGTGGTGGACCTGATCCGCCGGCGGCTGGCCCTGCTCGGGCTGGAGGCGACCAGGGTGCTCAAGATAGCCGCGCTCATGGGCAGGACCTTCGATCCGGGTCTGGTCACGCAGGTATGCCGGGCGGTGGATCTGGGCCAGGCGCAGACCTATGCCCTGCTGGACCGGGCCGCCCAGGCCGAGCTTGTCGTCAGTGGCGACGGGTTCATGACATTCATGCACGATCTGGTCCGGGAGACCTTGATCAGTGACACCCCTCCCCTCCGCAAGGCGCTAATCCACCGGGAGGTGATGACCGTCCTGTCCACCAAGCCGGGCACCGACGTGGCGGTCATCGCCCACCACGCGGTCGAGGCCGGTCCGGTGGCGCACCGGGAGACGGTGCGCTGGGCCCGCGCGGCGGCCGAGCAGGCGAGTCTGTACCGCGCCTATGAGGAGGCCGCCGCCTGGTGGGGCCGGGCCGTCACCGCTCACGGCGCCTGCGACGGCGACCCCGCCGAGCATGTGAAGCTCCTGCTGCACCAGGTACGCGCCCTGCTGGACGCCGGAGACGCCATAGGCGCGCGTCAGGTCCGCGTGCAGGCCGTACGCGTCGCCGACCGCGCCGGAGCGGGCCCCGGGCTGGCCGCCCGAGCCCTCACCGCGCTGGACGCCCCGGCCGTGTGGATGCTGCGCAACCCGTACGAGCCGGTGGAGGTCCGCCTGGTGGAGCAGTTCGAAGCCACGCTGCGCGCGCTGCCCGAAGACGACACGCCGGAGCGGGCGCTGCTGCTGGGCGGCCTGGCCCAGGAACTGCACGACGGGACCGGCGACCCCCGCTGCCCGTCCCTGTCCGCCGAAGCCGTCGCCATGGCGCGCCGGATCGGCGATCCGCACCTGCTCATGCGGGCGCTCAACGCGCGCTGGCTGTCCCTGCCGCAGGTGACGCACCTGTCCGAGGTGGGTGAGATCGCCGAGGAGATGCACGTCCTCGCGGCGCGAGCCGGGACTCCGGAGTTCGAGTTGCTGGCCCACATGATGGACACCCACTACAAGCTGGAAACGGCCGACCTGGCCGGCGCGGACCGGGCCGCCGCCCGCTGCGACGTCCTGCTCGACCATCTGCAGTTACCGTGGCCGCGTTTCCAGCACACCCTGTGGCGGGCTGCCCGGCTCGCCCTCGACGGCCGGTTCGACGACGCCGACGCCCTCTACGACGACGCCGAACGACAGGCCCAGCGAATCGGCATGTGGTATGTGAGCGCGGTCGTGAACAGCGGTCGTCTCATGCTGTGTTATCAACGCGGCACGATGGCCGACGCCGGACCGCTGATCGATCTGGTCGGCGGCATCCACCCCAGCGCGGACCACGACGCCCGGGTGCTGGAACGGTGCGCTCAGGGCCGCCTGGACGAGGCTCTGCGGCTCGCCGCGGAAGGGTGGCCGGCCCCGCCGCTGGACTGGGCGTGGCTGACCACCACGTGTCTGCAGGGCGCGGCCCAGGCAGCCGTCGGCGACCTGCCCGCCTGCCGGGCGACCCACGAGAGGCTGTTGCCCTACGCCGGGCGGATCTCCCTCATGGGACCTGTCGACCACTTCCTGTCCCTGCTCGCCTCCACTCCCGACGATCTCGGCTCGAAACGGCGCTGACATCGCCGCCGATCCGGAGACCGGACTCACCGTTCCCGAGCCGGAAGCCCCCGGCCGGCGGCCTCGCCGTCGCGAATCCCGTCGTTGTGCCAGTGGCCGACCAGGTCGGCGTACAGGGGCGACCGGTCGATCAGCTCCACATGGGTACCGGTCAGCGCCGCGGTTCCGTCCATCAGGAGGACCCGGCGGGCTCTGATGGCCGAGCTGATGCGGTGGGCGATCACGATCAGGGTGCCCGGCCGGGCCGCCAGGGCCGTCTCCGCACGCAGTTCGGCGGCGGGATCGAGGTGGCACGTGGCCTCGTCCAGGATCACGACGCCGGCGGGGGAGGCGTGGACGCGGGCCAGGGCGATGAGCTGCCGCTCTCCCGCGGAGAGCGCCGACGGCTCCTCGATCGTCCCGTCGATCCCGCCCAGCCGTTCGACGAGCGCTCCGGCGCCGACGGCATCCACGGCCGTGCGCAACCACTCGTCGCCGGTCGGCTCCGGGCACAGGTACGCCAGGTTCTCGCGCACCGTCCCGGCGAAGACGTACGCCTCCTGCGGCACCAGCGCGACAGAGCTCCGCAGCCGCGCTTCCGGGACCGAGACGAGCGGCGCTCCGCCGAGCCGCATCCGGCCGCCGGTGGGCCGCCGCAACCCGGTCATCAGCATGGCCAGCGTGGACTTGCCGACGCCGCTGGGACCGACCACCGCGAGATGCTCACCTTCGCCGATCGTCAGGTCCAGATCCCGTACGACGGGGGTCGCCTGCGGCGAGTAGGAAAAGGTCAGGTGCTCCGCCCGCAGTTCGTGGCTGGTAGGAACGCCGTCGCGCGCCGAGTCCTGCGATGGAGCGGGCAGGGCGGGGAGTGTGATGGTCCCGGCGATCCTCCGCGCGGTGACCGTGAGGGTGACTCCCCAGGATCCGACGCTGTCGAGAATCGCGCGCAGGGCCGGTTCGAGGCCGGTGAACAGGTACGTCGCCGCTCCCACCACCTCGCCGGCGGTCAGGTGACCGTGCCGGATGAGGAGCGGGGCGGCGAGGAGCAGACCGATCAGCGGGACGTGGGCCCCGAGCATGACGACCAGCCGCCTGCTCGTGCCCGCCCACGCGAGCGCGCGGCTCGCTCTCGCCTGGGCGTCGACGAGGGTCCGCAGTGCGGCTTTCGCCGGGCCCTGTGCCCCGCAGGCGGCGATGTCACGTAGTCCCGCCACGATGTGCGCGGTCTGCGCCGTCAGCGTCTCCTCCGAGAGGACGAGCTCACGCTGGCGGGCTACGAGCACCCGCAGCAGCCTGGCGAAGACGGCCAGCGCCGCGACGAGAGGCCCCGCGACGAGGGCGGCGGCCACCGGCGACAGAACCAGGAGTCCCACCAGCGCGGCGATCACCGAGATCCCGAGTTCACGGCTGTTGCGCAGCATCGCGGACAGCAGACTGCGGAGCGTCTCGATCTGCCTGGTGAGCCGGTTGACCGCGGCGGCGTCCGGTGTCTCGCCGCCGTCGGCGGCGCGGACCACGGTCGCCTTCACCACGGCGCGGACCAGGTCGTCGCGCACGGGCTCGACCACCGCGGCGAGATGGGGGAACATCAGCCGGGTCGCGACGGCTTTGACGAACATCGTGGCGCCCATGAGGCCCAGCCAGGCCATCCCGGCGCCCGGCCGGCCGGCCAGGAAACCCTGATCGACCGCCGCGGCGACGAGCAGGCCCGACAGCAGTGCCGGCGCCGCCTCGACGAGGGACCACGTCATGGCCAGCGCGAGCGGACGCCGCCGGGGACGCAGCAGATCCGCCAGGAGGCGCCAGGGGCCGGGGGCGTGCCCGTGGTCCGGGATCGGCGGAGACGGTGTGGTGCCGGATCCCTGTCCGGCCTCGGTCACTGCACGGACGTGCATGCTTCCTCCTCGTCCGCCACCGCGTGGCCGGTTCCCTCCGCAGCGGCCGCGGCCGTGTCGTCGCCTGGATCGACGGCGCCCGGATCGTCGCCGGAGGCGAAGAGGGCGCGGTACGCCGGGTCGCGCCACAGCTCCCGATGGGCGCCGCGGCCCCGCACCCGGCCGCCGTCGAGCCATATGACCAGGTCGGCCCGGGCGGCCGTGGCCGGGCGATGGGCGATGACGAGACGGGTCCGCCCTCGCATGGCGTCGACCAGCGCGTTGGTCACCTGAGCCTCGGTCGCCGTGTCCAGGCTGGAGGTCGCGTCGTCCAGGATGGTCAGACGGCCCCGCCTTAAGAAGGCGCGGGCCAGTCCCAGCCGCTGCACCTCACCACCGGACAGCGGTGCGTCCGCCGCCGGGGTGGCGTACCCCAGGGGAAGTCGACGGACGACATCGTCCACGCCCGCCGCCCTCGCGGCCGCGCTGACAGCCTCGGGGGTGCTGACGGAAGCGCCGTAGGCGATGGCCGAGGCGATGTCGCCGCCGAGGAGCACCGGGCGTTCGAACGCGTAGGCGACCGCGCTCCTCAGCAGGCCGGGATCGACGTCGCCGAGGGGTGTGCCGTCGAGGAGCACCTGTCCGTGATCGGGGTCCGTCAACCGTCCGGCCAGCGAAGCGAGGGTGGTCTTGCCCGCGCCCGAGTGGCCGACGACGGCGGTCAGCGCCCCTGCGGGAATCTCCAGGTCGATGTCGTCGAGGACGGGAGTCTGCCCACGCATCACGGTCACGCCGCGGAACGAGAGCGCTCCGGGGCCTTCGGCCAGGGGCGCGCCACCGGAGGCCAGGGCGGGAAGGGCGAGCACGTCGTGCACGCGAACCGCCGCGGAGCGGCCGTAGGCCAGGCTCAGCAGCGGATCGATCTGCTTGACGAAAGCCAGGGCCAGTGCGGTGTAGCCGGCTGTCTCCAGGAGCACGCCCGGTTGCAGCCGGCCCTGCGCGATGCCGAGACCCGCCACGGCCAGCACGAGGAGTTCCATGAGCGGCAGTAGCAGCGTGAGGTGCCACACGCTGTGCGCCTGCGCCTTCCAGAGGGCGCGCCCGGCGGCGCTGAGTTCGGGCAGCGGTTCGAGCACGCGGGTGATCTCACGGGAGGCGGTGCCCGCGGCCCGTACCGTGCGGATTCCGGCCAGGGTCTCGGTGAGGCGTGCGGCCAGCCGGCCCTGGGCTCTCTGATAGGCGCCGTACAGGCTCGAGATCCGGGCGACGAGCACGCGCGTCACCACGACCGCGACGGGAACGCCGGCCAGGAAGGCGAGCCCCACCCGCCAGTCGATGGCGAAGAGCGCGACGGCCCCGCCGAGAGAGGTGACGGCTCCCGCGGCGGCGCCCACCACCGTCACGGGGACGTAGCCGACGGTCGACGTATTGCTCACGAGGCGATTGGTGAGCTCTCCGGCCGGAAGTGCCGCCGCGCCGCCCACGTCCGACAGGAGAAGGCGGTCGATCACGCGCAGGCGAAGGAGGCTGGTCGCGGACGTGACGGAGGTGATGCCGGCGATGTGCGTGGTGATCTCGACGAACGCGTCGGCCACGAGGAGGACTGCGAGGGAGGCGCACGCGATCGGCGAGGCCTGGCCGGCGAGGACAGAGTTCACGGCTGCGGCCAGCGCCGCGGGCAGAGCGAGAGAGATGCCGATCGACGCCGCCGCGGACACCCCGGCCACCGCCAGCGGCGCCCACGTCCCGCGGACCAGCGAGGCGATGAGGCGGTCGCCGTGTTTCTGCTTCACCTGCTCTTCGGCTTGTTCCGGCACGGAAATCTGACATCCTCCTTCTGTCCGGTACTGGCCAGGCGGGGGCGATGCCGGCCCGAGAGGGCCGGCATCGCCGGGTAAGGGCCCTGACCGAAGGCCAGGAGCCGGGGTCAGAGGGTGGTGCCGCAGGTGCCGTACTCGTCGTTGCAGGTGCTGAAGGTGACGTTGCACCGCTGGAGCGCGGACTCCTGGGGAGCGGGCAGCATGTCCAGCGCGGTGATGTCGAGTTCCATCGGTGTTCTCCTTTTCTCGGGCAGCCCACTTCGATGTGGGCTCTTTCTGGTTCCACCGGCGGCACCGGGTTGGCGGTGCCGCCGGCGGGTTCGTGGTGCCGCCGGAAGCGGCATGCGGCGAGGACGCCGGTCCCCCGTCGTCCCTCCGCCGCGAGCCGGCCTAGCCAGTCGACGAGGCGGAGGGTGGCGCGGCGTGGAGGAAGGTGACGAGACGTTCGAGGACGAGGTGACGATCCGGCCCGGTCAACGGGTCGTGCCCCGCACCCGGCACCTCCAGGTACGTCAGCCGGGCACCTTGGTGAGGTGCCCTGGCCATCCGGTCGCGGAGTCGTCGCGAGTGGCCGACGGGGATGATCGGATCCCGCTCGCCGTGGATGACCAGGAGCGGCAGCCGGAGGCGGTCGGCCAGGCGGAGCAGGTCACGGGGACCGAGCGCGTCGCCGGTGATCTCCTCACGGCCGCCGAGGCGGTCGAGCAGGTTGCGCACCATCGCCGGCCCATCGGCGTACAGTTCCCGTCCGGACAGGAACGGTGCGACGACGGCGGCGCGGGACCACAGGTCCGGTTCGGCGGCGGCCGCCAGCAGCGCGAGGTAGGCGCCGTAGCTCGGGCCGTACAGGATCGGCCGGGAGCCGCCGGGCGCGCGCTCGGCCGCCAGGGTCCGCCCCACATGGAGGACGTCGGCGAGGTCGGGCCCGCCCCAGGCGCCGCGGATGGCGTCGCGGTGGGCGGCTCCGTATCCGGTGCTGCCGCGCTGGTTGGGGGCGACCACGGCGATGCCCTCCGCGGCCAGGCGCTGGAACAGGGGGTCGTAGGTGAGCTGCCAGGCGGCCTCGGGCCCTCCGTGGAGGGCGAGCACCACACGCGCGGCGCGGACGGGATCACCGTAGACGACGGCTTCGAGAGGGCCGGCTGGTCCGTCGAAGCGGCGTACCACCGCGGGCGCCCAGGGGGCACGTTCGCCGTCCGCCACGAGATGCGCTTCACGGGAATCGGACAAAAACACCACCCGTGGCGGACGGTCGGGAGCGGAGTGGACCACGTGCAGCCCGTCCTCGTTCCAGCAGGCGGCCGGCAACAGGCTGCCGGTCGCCGGGCCGATCTCCCGGAGGCCGCCCTCCTCCAGGTCGTACAGCAGGACGACGGAGCGGACGCCGCGGGTGACCGACAGCGCGAGACGCCTTCCGGCCGGGTCGAGGGCGAGCGGCCTGACCATGCCCTCGACGGCGTTCAGGTCCTCGGGGAAGACGGTCGGCCCGTCGTCGTCCCGCCGGCGGATTCCCAGCCGGTGGACGCCTCCGCTCTCGAGGGCCGTCAGCAGGACTCCGCCGCATGGAGCGGCGAGCAGCAGATGCTCGCCCTGGCGCAGGCCGGGCAGGGGGGAGACGGTGCCGCGGGACGGATCCAGCACGACGGTTCGCGTTGCCCGGCCCTGCGAGCTCGCCAGGGCGAGGAGGCCCCCGCTCTCGTCGAGCCAAACGCCTCCGGACAGGAAGCTCGGCACGTCGGCGACCTGTTCGGGGCGTTCGGGCGAACCGGGGAGCCGCCACACGGTCGTGGCTCGCCCCGGGATCCTCAGCAGGGCCAGGGCGGCGGTTCCGGACGTCCGGCCGGCCACCAGCGCGAGGTCCCCGTCGTGGACGGTGAGCAGCTCCCGGACCGAGGTGGCGGAGCCGGTCGCGGCCGGGACGGCGAGGAGGACCCGGCGGGGACCTCCGGCTTCGACGCTGTTCACCAGGATGTTTCCGTCGCCGGTCGGCACCGCGGCGCTCCACGGGCTCACACCGTCCCGCAGGCGCAGGACACGGGACCGAGGACGCATACCAGTGAGATCCCACAGCTCGGGAGCCAGGCCGTCGCGGTCCCGGGCGGTGAGGCACACGGCGTACCGTCCGCTTCCGGAGAAGCGGAAGTTGATCCGCCACACCTGCGGGGGATGCGACGGTCCCAGCGCCCCGCCGATCACCGCGCTCGTCGTCGGCGCGTTCATCGCGCCTCCCCGCCTCGGGCCGGCACGGTGGGGCGGGCCGGGACGTCGGCCATCCAGGGACGGGCGCCGCCGTGGCGCAGCCGCCACAGGAA
This sequence comes from Microbispora sp. H10670, assembly GCF_014161385.1. NCBI lineage: Bacteria > Bacillati > Actinomycetota > Actinomycetes > Streptosporangiales > Streptosporangiaceae > Microbispora > Microbispora sp. H10670. The sequence goes on from NZ_JABBWW010000009.1 coordinate 177,101, forward strand.
ATCGAGGACGCCCGCCAGGCCGGTGTTCCAGCCGAAGCTCACCTTGTCGCCGCTTTCGTCCGGCACCACCAGCAGCCCGTCTCGTGTCACCGCGCGCGCCCACAGGCATGCGGCGAGTTCCTCGGCCTGGGCGCGATAGGCGGGTTCGCCGAGCAGGTCGGCCATGTCGAGCAGGAACTGGCCCTCCCCGGCCAGGCCGTGGCAGGCGACGGTTCCGGAGGACAGGCGGGAGGAGTGGACGGCGATCGCGGCCGCCCTGGCGGCGTCCAGGAACCGGGCCTCGCCGGTGGCGGAGTGGAGCCGGACCAGGAAGGTGCCCACCCCTGACGACCCGCTGCACCAGTACGGTTGCCTGATGGTGTTGCCGGGAGACTCCGTCCACCAGGCGGCGTCGCCCGTGTGGTGGGCCGCGGCCAGCAGCGTCCGCCCGCCGAGCAGGGCCGTCTCCAGGCAGTCGTCGCGGTCGAGAACGGTGGCGGCGGCGAGCAGGAAGGTCGCGATCCCGGCCACGCCATGGGCGAAGCCGTAGTGGACCGCACCGGCCAGCGCCGAGGCGAAGTCCTCGGGGATCTTCCACAACACGGTGCCGGGCGTACGCTCGGCGGCCGCGAGCAGGGCATCCGCGCACCGGCCGGCCATGTCGCGGAACCGGTCGTCGCCGGTGGCGTGCCAGAAGTGCAGCAGGGCCAGCCCGGTCCCGGCGAGGCCGTGGCAGACGTCCGGATTCGGCCAGGCGACCGGCAGGCCCAGCGCCAGGTCGACGCCGGCCGAGCGTAACCCGTCGTCGACGAGCGCGCGACCGGCCTCGTGGAGGCCCCAGGCGATACCGGCCCGGCCGAAGTACAGCCCCGGCGAGGGCCTGGCCTCGCTCACCAGACGCCGGACGGTCCATTCCGCCGCGTCCCTCAGGGTGGCGGTGACATCGGCGTGCCAGGACGAGAGCCCGGCGCTCCCAACGCCCCCGTGCTCCGTCACCGAGGCCAGCAGCGTGAGGACCCCGGCGGCGCCGTACTGGACGGCACAGGGGTCCGAGGTCGCCCCGAACTCCATGACGGGCCACAGATGCCCCCTGCCGGCCGGATCGGCGGCGGCCTCCCGGTTCATCCGCCGGAGCGTGTACGTGACTCCGTCGTGGAGCAGGCGGTCCTGTTCCGCGACGCCGAGGCGGTAACCGGTGACGTGCGCCGTGAACGGCCGGGGCTCCGTGTCCAGCTTGGCGAGGAACTTCTCGACCCGCCGCAGATCCCAGCGCCGGGCCGGGTCCTCCCGCATCAGGCCCAGGATCATCGGTGCCATCGCCTGGGCCAGGGCGTTGCCCGCACTCGCCACGTCCCACAGCGCCCGCACGCGGGAGTCCCACGACCGGCTCCCGGGCGGCTCGTCGTCGCCGAGCATCGGCCGGCAGGCCGTGGTCAGATAGAAAACGGTCGCTCCCAGGGCGTACAGGTCCACCTCGATCCCCGGCGCGGGACCGTACCTGGGCCCGCGGGCCTGCTCGGGCGGCGCGTACCCGGGTGTGTACGCCCTCGACACCGGGGTGCCGGGAGTGGCGGCCATCTCCAGATCGACCAGCCGGCAGTCGCCGTCCGGGCCGACGATGACGTTGTTCGGTGTCAGGTCCCGCAACACGAAGCCCCGCTCGTGTACGGCGTCGACCAGGCGGACCAGCTCGTGCACCACGGTCACCGCCAGGCCCTGCCGGCGGCCGGGGTCCGTGAGTCTTTCCTCGGCGGCCCAGGTCGTCAACATGGTGCCCTCGAGATGCTCCTGCGCCAGGAACAGGTTGTCCCCCTGCTCGAACAGGCTCACCTTGCGGCTCGTGATGCCCAGCGGCGCGAGGAGGTCGAGCATGTGCGCCTCGTGGCGGAGCTGGTCGCGCTGGTCGTGTCCCTGCAGGGTGGAGCTGATGTGCGGGCGAGCCTGCTTGATGACGACGTGGCCCCCGGAGAGCCGGTCCTCCGCCAGGAAGACTCCGCCCTTGGCGTTGTGGCGGATCGCCTGGCGCACCACGAAGCGGCCGGCCAGCAGAACGGCCTCCGGTGCGGTGGACCGCACCGGGGCCTGGCCAGACTCGAACGGGCAGGTGGCCCATTCCGGCGGGGAGTACCACGCGTTGCGCTGGTCGACCACACGGGCGCCGTCGGGAGCGGTCAGCGTCGAACTGTAGGTGCCGTCGTTGTCGAGCACGTTCTGGGCCGTGAAGACCCCGAAGCGGTAGTGGACCAGGCTGCCCGGCCGGTACGCCCGGTCGGACAGGATGGACGGGCCGGGCAGGCCGTGGGTGGCCGTGTGCAGGTCCTCGGCGATCACCGTCGCCGCCTCGTCTCCGGGCGGGTAGACGGTGACGAACTTGCCGACCGATCCTCGCCTGGCGCCCCTGGACGTGAGACCGGCCAGATCGGCGAAGGTGGCCGCGAACTTGAACGGGCAACGGTGGCGGGCCAGCACCTCGACCACCCGCGCCAGCACGACGGGAGCCGACAACTGTGTCGCCGACACGTGGAGCTTCCAGCCCTGTGCCGGTGTCGCCGCGCCCTTGGGGGTCACATACGTCCACGGCGTGCGGTGGCGGATCTCCCACTCATCCTCCGCACCGGGCGCGCCGGCCGCGTTGCGGTGCAAGGCGGCCCTGGCGACATCCTCCAGCAGGTGGATGTCCGCGCCCGCGCGCTCCGCCATGCCCGCACCGTTCTCGCTCACGCCGCAACCCTCATATCCGATGTTTGTCGGGACGTCTTCGGCGACCGCCGAGGCCCGCCTGCACAGAGAACACGAGCGGCCTTCTCGATTACTGATGGGCCGCTTAAGGACACCGTCCCGCGGGTGGCTTAAGCGGCCGCCACCACGGACCGCTGCCCGTCGAGAGATTCACAACCGGTCTTTCAGGCTCGGCCGCCCGGCTCAGCGAGCGGCCCCGGCTACCGCGGTCTCCTGGCCACGGCCACGTAGATCGGGAGGGCGATCGTGAGCTCTCCCCTCGCGTCGGCCAGGTCCAGTGACCGGAACCACAGGGACCTGTCGACGTCCGGGACGAGGCCTGATTCCCGCCGGTCGAGAACGGGGACCACGGACGCCGCGTCGGCCAGACGCGTGGACACCGCCTGGACCGCCCGCAGGACGGGATCGACGAGTCCCGCTCGGAGAAGCCTGCGTCGCAGGGTACGGCCGACGGTCGGGTGGGACACCTTGCCGCGGAAGGCGTGCAGAACCCGCGCGGTCAGGGTCTGGTCCACTCCGTCGACGACCAGCCCGCTCCAGTCCACGTCGATGACGCACAGACGCCCGCCGGGGCCGAGCATCCGGGCCAGGGCGTGGACGGCGGAGCCGGGGTCGGCCACATGCTGCAGGACGCGCTCGCACCACACCACGTCGAATGCGCCCGAGTGGTCGAGGGAGGCGACGTCCCCGATCCGGTAGGTGATCGTTCCCGCTTCCGGGACGCCGACGTGCCTTCTCCGCGCGGCCGCCAGCATCGCCGGGTTGAGGTCCACGGCCATGACCGATCCGGTCGGCCCGACCAACCGGGCGAGGTCCCGTGCCACCTCTCCGAGCCCGCACCCGGCATCGAGCACGCGTTCGCCCGTGCGGACGGACAGCAGGTCCAGAGCCGAGGCTCGTACGCTCAGCACCACCTCGTGCCGGGAGATCCGTTCGAGATACTCCTCCATGATGGACTGCGCTTCCGCGGTGGAACCGGCCTGAAAGATCTTGTCGTCCACGGAGTGTCTCCCCTTGTCGATGACGCGGGTCCGATCCGGACGAAGCCTGTGTCAGGCCTCGGGCAGCCGGGCGGCCGTCAGCGAGTAACCGCCGAGGCGGCAGGGCGTCCAGGCCGGCCCTGAACGACAGGCTTCCGGGCCGGGTAGCGGTTCCGTTCCGGGCCAATGCGAACGCCGGCCCGGAACGGAGTCGTCAGCGGTTCAGTAGTAGAGATAGAGGGCGTATCGGGAGCCGGCGAGCTCGCACTTGAAGTCCTGGACGATGCCGCCGCTGGTGATGGCTTGGAAACCGGCCCTGAAGCACTGGTCGCGATACTGGTAGTACCCCGTGAGGTGCCACGTCTCAGCGGCCTGCGCGGAGGCGGCCGTGGCGGAGCCGGTCACGGCGCCGAAAGCCAGCCCACCGGCTACCAGCGCCGCTGCGGCCAGACGACGGGTTCTCATTTTCTTCCTGCCCTTCATGAAGGAGCGCGTGCCACATGAACGACGATTTCCCAGCGAGAATTCGAATCGTTCACGTGATGTCCTGCACCCATGGTGCGCGAGCATGCTTGAGGATCACTTATGGCTGCCCTTAAAAGGCCCTGGAATTATCCTTAACCGCGCGAAGCCGAAGTCGCGGATCGTCGCGCACCCCCGTGGCGCCGGCTTCCCGCGCACGGCGCATCGGGCCGGTGCGCGAGTGAGCGCCCGGCCCACTCGCCCGAGCGAAACGACGTTCGCGCTGGTCACGAGAATCTTGACAGTGTCACATCGGGTATGCCTAGGATGTCGGCGTGGAACCCGATGACAGTCGCCGTGGACGTCAAAGGGCGGCCCGTCATTCCGAGGAGGGCGGCGGCCGCCGTCTTCCTCTCCTATATCCGTGAGCCGCGCGCATCTGCGCTGAGACGAACACCGAGACGCCCGTCGGGCATTCCGTGAGGCGTTTCCTCGGCAGGATCCAGATGCACGCCCTCCGGCTCGAAACACAGACTCGGCCTGCCGAGGGCGCTGCGGCACTCCACAGTGGAATGGCACCGTGTGCGAAATGAGGTTGCCCATGGAAGGCTTCACCGTGAATCCCCGGCTTCAACGTAATCTGGGAATCCTGGACGAGGAGTCCATGCGGAAGGTCGCGGACACCCATGTTCTCGTGGCCGGGGTGGGCGGCGCGGGCGGGCAGTGCGCGGTGGATCTGGCCCGCCTGGGCTTCGGCTGGGTGACGCTGGCGGATTTCGACGTCTACGAGGTGCACAACGCCAACCGCCAGATCGGCTGCTTCGACAGCACCCTTGGTCAGCCGAAGATCGAGGTCGTCGGCGACATGTGCCAGGACATCAACCCCGAGCTGCGCATTCGCAAGGCCGCCGAGGGCGTGACGGAGGACAACATCGACTCGCTTCTGTCGGGATTCGACGGCAAGCCGGTGGACTACGTGGTGGAGACCATCGACATCGCCGGCGCCCGGGCCAAGGAATGGTTGCATCAGGAATGCCGCAAGCGGGGCGTCGTCGTCATGACCGGCCTGATGCTGGGATTCGGCGCCGCCCTGCACGTCTTCCAGCCCGAAGCGCCCCTCTACGAAGACCTGTTCATTCTCCCGGACGGACGCGTCGACCTCACCAAGATCGTTCCCGGGCTCGGCAGCTACGTCGTCCAGGAGTACTGGGACGCCTGCTTCGCCGGACGCGGACACGCTCCCACCTGCGTTCTCGGAGCCACCACCGCGGCCGGGATGATGGTCGGCGAGATGATGCGCGGCATCCTGCTGGGACGCGATCAGATGGTGTCCCACCCCGAATACCTGTACGTGGACCTGTTCGACCACCGCTATGTCCGAGGCCCGGTCGCCGGCTGCGTCTCCCCCACATGAACGCCACGCCCACTCGTTTCCCCCTCACCCGGCCCGAGGAGGACGGCCCCGCCGTGCTGTGGGGCGGGATGTACGAATCCGGCAGCCTCAAACACCTGACGTACGAGCTGTGCCTGAACGCGGTTCCCCGGGCCGCCCGGGGATTCGTCGAGATCTCCGGCTCCTCGACCGCGCTCGCCCTGGACCTGCTCGGGAGAAGACGACGACTGCCGACCGTCGCCGTCGCCGACGCGTCCGGCCGCGATCACCTCACCCGGCGCGGCTTCCGTGGCCGGGTGCACACGATCACGAGCATCGGCGAAGCACACGAGGTGTGCCTGGAGTACGAACGGGCGGGCTGGTACTGGCCCAGGCAGTTCACCAACCCGGCCCTGGTGGGATACGTGGAGCGATGGGCGTGGCGTCTTCTGCGGCAGCTCCGCGCGGACTGGCCCGGCATCCGCCACCTGGTGTGCGGGTTCGGCACCGGCGCCACCGTCGCGGGACTGCACCGCGTCTTCGCCCCGCTCGGGTACGCGGTCGTGGGACTGCAGGCCAGGCGAGGCGACCCCGTTCCGGGATGGCGGAACTACGCCCTGCAGAACGTGGGCGAGCGGGATCTCTTCCACCGCTACCAGGCGGACATCCCGCTGGCCACCGCAGCCGGAGCGGACGCCCCCGGTAGAGGCGCGCTGCAGTCGCTGGTCGCGTTCGCCCACACCCACACCCATCCCGAACAGGTACTGGTGATCTCCCACGACGGCCGGCCCCGCCCGGATCTCGCAAGGCGATGGCCACAGTGGGTTCAGCCCAGGAGCCCGGCCCCTACCGACAGACCGCGGTCACTCGGATAAGGGCGACCCGCTGCACCATGCGACACCACCGGTTCGGAGGTACGGATTTTGCTCCACGAGATCCCGGAGACAGGCCGTGGACGGATAGAAGCCGCCACGGTACTGGACGATCTCCTTCGTGAGTGTGAAGCCTGGTTCAGCCGGCGAGGGCTGACTCTGAGACACGACGAGGACCTCTCGAACTGGGTCCGTCACATGCGAACAGCGCCCGCGACAGACGGCATAAATCCTACTTATGACCCGGAACACAGCCCCGTTTCCCCAGGGAACAGTTACTGGCTGGACGTCAGGGACCACGACGCACGGACTGTCGCGTGCATCGCCGCTCGAATGATCCGTACGGACGACTTCGCGCAGCACATGAGCTCCATGCGGCTGTGGTTCGACCCGCTCCCCTCGGAGATGGGAGGGCCACTGAATCTTCTTCTGCCTCCGAATACGCCGGTCATCTCCGGCAGGGTGGCGCACTACGGTGGACATTGGGTCCACCCGGACTGGCGGGGAAACGGAATACCGGGAATCCTCCTCCCCATGGCGAAGATCCTCACGATGGAGCTGTTCGAAAGCGACTGGGACACGGGAATCGTGCTCTCGAACAGTGCTCAGAGACGCGACCTCATGGCCGCGTATGGTTTCGCGAAGGCAGAACTCTGCTACTCCGGCTTCTTTCCTCCGCTGCATCGCGACGAGACTTTCTTCCTGGTTCGGAGCACCCGGGAACAGACCCTGCACGACCTGCCCAATGTGATAGCCGCCCTCGGTGCCGCGCGGGACAGGTTCCGGCCCGTGACCTTCCCGGCTCCAGCGCTCCCGCCGCACCTGGTGACATGAGGCACGGCGTCTGGAGCGATCCATGTGCGAGTGCCGCCGAAGGCTGTAACCATCGCCGGGCGACAGGAAGGTGAGTGACTTGAGCGAGCCCGCGGTCCGGCCGAACGAGACGACGGTGCCCTTGATGCCGTGCGCGTCGGTGGAGGAGACCCTGGCGTTCTACGAGGCGCTGGGATTCGAGGCGACCTACAAACAGAGCAAGCCCTATGTCTATCTGGCGTTGCGGTGGAGCGGATTCCAGCTGCACTTCGGTCCGGCGCCCAAGGACCTGGATCCGGCCCGGGAGGAGTCCGGCGGCTGCCTCGTCATGGTCGACGCCGTGGCGCCGTACCACGCGGCGTTCGTCGCGGCGATGCGCCGCGTCCACGGGAAGGTGCTGAGTTCCGGCCTGCCGCGGATCACCCGCTACCGCCCCGGCGCGTCCCGGTTCACGCTGATGGATCCGTCCGGGAATTCGATCATATTCATCCAGCGCGACGAGCCGGCCGAGTTGGAGTACGGCGGGTCGAAGAAGCTGACGGGACTGGCCAAGGCGCTCGACAACGCCCGGATCCTGCGGGAGTTCAAGAACGACGACCTGCAGGCCTTCCGTGCGCTCAAGTCGGCGATGCGCAGGCACGGCGCGGACGCCTTGCCGGTCGAGCGGGCCATCGCCCTGTGTCACCTCCTCGACCTGTCCACGGTCCTCGGTGAGCCCGCCGATCCCTGGCTCACCGATCTGCGTGGTCTGGAGCTCACCGCCGACGACCGGCGGCGCGTCGAGGCGGAACTCGGGCATCTCGCCGGACTCCAGGAGTGGCTCCCCTGAAAGGAACGCAGCATTGATGCCAAGATTAGAGGTGCTAATAAATAAATTCAGGAGAATTAAATTGTTCTTATAGATCGCGGAGCCGGACGCTGCCGTCATGACACTGACCGGTTTGTACGTCCCACTGATCACCCCCTTCGACGTCGAGGGCGCCGTCGCCCTGACAGTGTTGGAAGCCCTGGCGCACGACGTGCTGGACGCCGGCGCGACGGGCGTCGTCGCGCTGGGCACCACGGCGGAGCCGGCTTCGCTGACGGACGGCGAGCGGCGCGCCGTCCTCGACGTGGTCGCCGCGGTCTGCCGGGCCCGCTCGGCGGAGCTTCTGGTCGGCGCGAACACAGCGGAGGCGCTGACGGCGCTGCGCCGCCGTCCCGAGGTGACCGCCGCCCTCACGCTCGTGCCGCCGTTCGTGCGGCCCGGCGAGGCCGGGGTGGTCGCGCACTTCACCGCGCTCGCCGCGGCGAGTCCGGTGCCGCTGGTCGTCTACCACGTGCCGTACCGGACGGGCCAGCACCTGTCCGCCGACGCCCTCCGGCGGCTCGCCGGGCTGCCCGGTGTGGCCGGGGTGAAGTACTCCGCCGGTGGGATCGACGCGGAGACCGTCGAGCTTCTGGCGGATCCGCCGGAGGGCTTCGCGGTGCTGGGCGGTGACGACATCGTCATCTCACCTTTGCTGGCGCTCGGCGCGCAGGGCGGGATCCTCGCCTCGGCGCATCTCGCCACAGCGCGGTTCGCCGAACTGATCACCTTGTGGCGGTCGGGCGACGCCGCCGGGGCCCGGGCGCTCGGCCACCGCCTGGCGGCCCTGTCGGCGGCCCTGTTCGCCGAGCCCAATCCCACCGTCGTCAAGGCCGTCCTGCACACGCAGGGCCGCATCCCGGCCCCCGGCGTACGGCTGCCGCTGCTGCCGGCGGGCCCGGAGGCGCTGCGACGGGCGCTCCGGGCGGCGGACGCGGTCGTCTAGAGGGCCTTGAGGTAGCGGCGCATGCGGCGCTTGGCGCGGTAGCCGTACCGGAGGACCTTGGGCGGCACCTCCAGGCGCAGCCGGGCGCGGCGGCGGGCGGCGGCGTGCTCGGGACCGTCCAGGAGCGAGCGGGCCGGCTCCAGCGTGCCCGCGCGGGCCGCGGAGACCAACGCCGCCACCCGGCCGGTCCAGTCGGTGGCCGAGGCGTCGTGGAAGTAGTTGGCCCGGCACCACTCCGCGTCCGGCGTGCGGAAGTCCGCCTTCGCCAGGTCGTCGAGCGTGCCGAGGCAGCCGCTGCCCTCGAACACCAAGTTGATCATCTCGGCGCTCACCCCGAAGTCCGACAGCACGAGCAGCGGCACGTGCCCGGCGATGGCCTCCAGCGCGGCCGTCGAACTGACCGTGACGAACCCGGCCGCGCGCGACAGGTGCTCGTGCATCGGCCCGGCGGCGAAGCGGACCAGGTCGCGATCCACCCGGCCCTCGTCGGCCAGCGCGTTCCACAGCCGCTCGTAGTGGTGGCGTTCGTTGTGCGTCTGCCGCTCGTCGTCGCGGGCCCGCAGCTTGACCACCACGTCCAGGTCCGGCCGGGCCCCCGCGAGCGCGGCCAGGGCGAGCAGGACGTCCTCGCGCTCCTCGCGGCGGCGGGGCACCTTCGCCTGCGTGGCGAACACCACCCGGTCGCGGACGCCCCCGCCGGTGTCCGCTCCGAGGCCGCCGAGGTCCAGATAGGGCAGCCGGGCGAGCGCCACCGCCCCTCCCCCGCCCAGTTCCCGGCCGATGGCCGAGAACTCGGCGACCTCGCGGCCGCTGTGCACCACGAACAGGTCGCAGCCGCTGCGGAACAGCCAGGCCTTCTCCGTGGCGGGCACGGAGATGCCGGGCAGCCCCGACACCAGCACCGGGCGGGGCCGCAGCCCGGCCAGCGTCTCCGCCGCCAGCGCGTCCACGACGGGTCCGGTGCAGGCGAGCAGCACGACGTCGGGCCGGAACCGTTCGGCGGTCCGCCGCAACTGCCGCGCCGGCAGCACCGCGGGCAGTTCCCGCCCCGCGGCCCCGGCCCGGGTGCCGCTGACCGCGGCGGCGATCTGCGCCGCCGAGGGCGCGATGGGGGTACGGACGACGACCAGGTCCGTGGTCCAGTCCTCCGGGAGCGCGTCGAGCAGGCCCGCGGCCCACTTGAGGTACGAATCGGAGTCGGCCACGGCGAGCAGACGGGTCAAGGAGCGACCTTTCCTTCACTTGTACGGGGAGAGTCCGGCGGCGCCCCGCTCACCTGCTGGGGCTGGTGCGCGAACAACTGGAGATGGGAACGGAGGGACGGGGCGGCCGAGGAGGTCCACCAGTCGTCCGGCACGTCCACGGCCTCCACCGGCACGCCCCGGGCCGACAGCAGCACGCGCAGCGAGGTCACGGCGGTGGACGGCAGGCTCAGCACCCGCTGGCCGGGCCGCAGGTCGCGCAGCGTCATCTCGGCCGGGGCTCCGGCGTCGTACACGGTCAGGCCGGCGATGCGGCGCACCCGGTCGAGGTCGCGGGGGTCCTCGCGCCGGTGGGGGAAGTACGCGACGGGCTCCTCGATCCGCTCCAGCCAGCGCAGGTAGCGGTCGCGGTGGATGAGCCCGTTGCGTACGAGCGAGGTGCCGAGCACGACCGTGCGCTCCGGCGGCGGCCGGTCGGCGGGCTGGGCGCGCAGCCAGGCGAAGTCGTGCCGGACGAGCCGGACGCCCGCGCCCTCCACCTCCTCGGCGAGGCCGGGGGGCACGGGAAGCGCGGTGAAGACCGAAGGACGGCGCGTGCGCAGGCGGAGCCCCGCCGCCGCGCCCAGGACCTTCCGGCCCAAGCTCGCCGTCGCGCGGGCGCGCAGCAGGGGGCGCCGCGCGACCAGTAACTCCAGGAGGCGGATCGTGGCGAGCCCGTCGTCCACGAGCACGGTGCGCCCGGGAACGGCCGTCACGAGGGCGAGCTGGACCCGCCCGGAGAAGGCGTCGCCCACCGCCCAGGTGCGGCTCGGCCGGGGAATCCGCTCGGACGGCTCGGCGAACTCCAGCCCCTCGGGCAGCCCGAGCCGCCCCAGCTCACGCCGGGTCATCCGGAGTGCGGGCAGCCCGGCCCGAGGCACCACCCGGGTGATGCTGCCGAGGAGCCCCGCACTGTGCGCCTCGACGACGCACAGGAGCTGCAGGGGGGACTCCACCCATGCGACGGCCTGCCCCTGCCCGGCGGCGTGGCGCCGTCCCTCGTCATCCACGCCGCGTGAGGATTCGTTCACGACGCGCTCACCCTAGCCACCCCATGCGACGTACGCGGGAACTCGGGGTGAACGGACCCCGAAGGGATCATGCCGGGGCGTTGGGGCAGCATGGGGGCATGGAAGACATCGACTTGAACAACGGCGTTCCCATGCCCCGGCTCGGCTTCGGCGTCTGGCAGGTGGCCGACGACGAGGCGGAGAAGGCGGTCACGACGGCGCTCGAATGCGGATACCGGAGCATCGACACGGCCAGGCTCTACCAGAACGAGGAGGGTGTCGGCCGGGCCCTGCGCGCCTCCGGCATCCCCCGCGAGGAGCTGTTCGTCACCACCAAGCTGTGGAACGACCAGCAGGGCTACGACGAGGCGCTGCGCGCCTTCGACGGCAGCACGCGGCGGCTCGGCCTGGAGACCGTCGACCTCTTCCTGATCCACTGGCCCTCGCCGAAGCAGAACCGGTACGTCGAGACGTGGCGGGCCCTGGAGAAGCTGTATGCCGACGGGCGGGTCCGGGCGATCGGGGTGTCCAACTTCACCGTGGACACGCTGGAGCGCCTGCTCGCCGAGACCGGCGTGGTCCCCGTGCTCAACCAGATCGAGCTGCACCCGCAGCTCGCCCAGCGGGAGCTGCGCGAGTTCCACGCGCGGCACGGCATCGCCACCGAGGCGTGGAGCCCGCTCGGCCAGGGCCGGGGCCTGCTCGACCTGCCGGTTCTCGCCGAGATCGGCGGCAGGTACGGCAAGACCGCCGCGCAGGTGGTGCTGCGCTGGCACCTCCAGCTCGGCAACGTGGTGATCCCGAAGTCGGTGACGCCCTCGCGCATCAGGGAGAACATCGAGGTCTTCGACTTCGAGCTGAGCGCGGAGGACATGGCCGCGATCGACGCCCTCGACGCCGGTCGCCGCCTCGGGCCCGACCCCGCCACCTTCGGATAGGAACACCGGCCCGCCGGACAGGAAGACCGGCCCGCGCCCTATGGAACTCGCCCGTAGAAAGCACGCCCTATAGAGAACGGTCGCGCCGCCCTCCCCCGGCACCCCGCCGCGCGGAGGGCGGCGCGTACGGGCCGGGTGCGCGCATCCCCGGAGCGGGGCGCGGCATTGGGGGGCGGGCCCGGGGTGAGCGCAGCCGGCGCGGGCACGCAGCGGGCCCGGCGTGAGGGGACGGGCCCAGCGTGAGGGGACGGGCCCAGCGTGAGCGCAATAAGAGTGGACAGGCATGGCCGGGCCGGGGACGCATGTCACGGCGAAGCCTCCCGAACCGGACGCGGCGCGTCCACAGGGTCACCCTGCGTGCGTTTCCCCAGGCGGCCAGGGGGATATGGTTGCTGCCGTGCCGCAACCGCGACGATCGACGAAGCTGTGGGCAGGGGTCGCCGCGGCGCTCCTGCTGGCTCTCGGGCTCACCGGCGCGGCCCGGGTCGAGCCCGCCCCGCCGGAGCACCGGCCCAACATCGTGCTGATCCTGACCGACGACCTCGACGCGGCGGATCTCAGCCGGTTCCCCAACATCGGCAATCTGCTGGTGAGCCAGGGCACCACCCTGTCGCGCTTCTTCGTCACCAATCCCTGGTGCTGCCCCTCCCGCTCCTCGATCCTCCGCTCGCAGTTCATGCACAGTCACCAGGTCGAGAGCAACCGGGCGCCGACCGGCGGGTTCACGAAGTTCCGGCCGCTGGAGGCGTCCACGATCGGGACGTGGATGCACGACGCCGGCTACCGGACCGCGCTCTTCGGCAAGTATCTCAACAACTACCCTCAGGGAGCGCCGCGCACGTACGTCCCGCCCGGCTGGGACGAGTGGGCCGTGCCGGTCACCCGCCTCTACCAGGAGTACGGCTACGCGCTCAACGACAACGGGACGATCCGGCGGTACGGCGACGCTCCGGAGGACTACCTGGAGGACGTGCTGAGCGCCAAGGCGGCGGCGTTCACCTCGTCGGGAAGCGCACCGTTCTTCCTCTACCTCGCCCCCGTCGCGCCGCATCTGCCCGCGCACCACGCGCCGCGTCACGCGGCCGCCTTCGCGGACGAGCAAGCGCCGCGGACGGCGTCGTTCGACCAGGCCGACCTGTCCGCCGAGCCCCGATGGCTGCAGGAGCGGACGCCGTTGTCCGAGGCCGACGTGCGCAGGATCGACCGGGTCCACCGCGACCGGCTGCGCGCGATGCTCGGCGTGGACGACATGGTGGGCGCCCTGGTGGACGCGCTCACCCGGGCGGGGCGGCTCGACGACACCTATATCTTCTTCACCTCCGACAACGGCTTCCATCTCGGCCAGCACCGGCTGAGGCCGGGCAAGACGACGCCCTTCGAGGAGGACATCCGGGTCCCGATGGTGGTGCGCGGGCCCGGCGTGCCGGCCGGGGGCGTGATCGACGGGCTCGCCTCGTCCGTCGACCTCGCGCCGACGTTCGCCGAGCTGGGCGGAGCGTCCGTGCCGCTCTCCGCGGAGGGCCGCTCGCTCGTCCCGCTGCTGCGCGGGCTCGACGTGCCCTGGCGCGACGCCGTCCTGGTCGAGTTCTACCACCCCTCCTACTCACCGCAGTCGCCGCCGAGCTACGCCGTGCTGCGCACCGGCCGCTACGCGTACGTGGAGTACGAGACCGGGGAACGGCAGCTCTACGACCTGTGGGAGGACCCGGCGGAGCTGCGCAACATCGCGGGCTCGGCGGAGCCCGGCGTCGTCGCCGTGCTGTCGGCCCGGCTGGCGCTGCTCCGGGCCTGCGCCGGGATGACCTGCGCGCTGACGGACGCCGCCGGCGTCGGAGACGGCTCGGCATAACGGCGACTCCGGCCACAGGTTTGGGGCAACCGGTATTCATTTCTGCCCATATGGTGATGGGAGCGCTCCCATGCGTAGTATGTACCGTAACATCCCTTTTGGAACCCCTAACCCCCCGGGGAGTAACAGTTAGGTTTCGGCATATTGACGCCCGCGTTGCTCATAGAGGACCCTTCGTGGGAGCGCTCCCAACAGTGCTCACACATACAAGCACAACCATTGATCGCGGGCCGTGACGTCGGGGACCGGCCTGGGATGAACCTCCCAAGAGATTCGGGTACCACCTGAGAGGGGTCCGGAAGAATGTTCAACAACTCGCGCCGCGGCAGGCTGCTCGCGGTCGCCGCGGTGGCGGCGCTGACGCTCGGCGTCACCACCGCCTGCGGCTCGGACGACAAGCCCGCCGACAACGCGGCAGGCGGCGGCTCCACCGCGGCGGCGGGTCCCGTGACCATCACGCTTCAGACGTTCGGCGGCGGCAAGAACTTCGGTTACAAGGAGGCCGTCGACAAGTGGAACGCCGAGCACAAGGACATCACGATCAAGTATGACAACCTGACCGACCAGTTCGAGCAGGTCTACTGGCCGCAGATGATCCAGTGGCTCCAGTCCGGCGCGGGCGCCGGCGACGTCGTCGGCATCGACGAGGGCGGCATGGGCCTCGCCAAGGCGCACCCCGAGTGGTGGGCCGACCTCGGCGAGTTCGGCCTGCAGAACCGCAAGGCCGACTTCGCGGACTGGAAGTGGGAGAACGGCGTCACCGCCGACGGCAAGCTGTTCGGCCTCGGCACCGACGTCGGCGGCATGAGCCTCTGCTACCGCCGTGACCTGTTCGAGAAGGCGGGCCTGCCGGCCGACCGCGACGAGGTCAGCAAGCTCTGGCCGACGTGGGACGACTTCGTCAAGGTCGCCCACAAGTTCCAGGACAAGATCAAGGACACCAAGTTCGTCGACGGCACCAACACGCTCTACAACGTGGTCCTGGTGCAGGAGGCCGCCAAGAACGGCAACGTCTCCTACTTCGACAAGGACAACAACCTGATCGTCGACAAGAACCCCGCGGTCAAGTCGGCCTACGAATTCGCCCAGAAGATCAGCCAGGAGGGCCTCACGGCCAAGCTGCGCAACTTCACGCCCGAGTGGAACACCGGCATGAAGAAGTCGCAGTTCGCCACCCTCGGCTGCCCGTCGTGGATGCTCGGCGCGGTGAGCGGTGACGGCGGCGCCGGACCGGACTTCAAGGGCAAGTGGGACGTCGCGGCGGTGCCCGGCGGCGGCGGCAACTGGGGCGGCTCCTGGCTCGCGGTGCCGAAGCAGTCCAAGCACCCCAAGGAGGCCGCGCAGGTCCTCGACTACCTGACCGGCAAGGAGGCCGAGGTCAGCGTCTTCAACTTCGCCGGCAACATGCCGAGCAACGTCCAGGCGCAGCAGGACCCGGCCGTTCAGGGCGCGAAGAACGAGTACTTCAACGACGCTCCGGTCGGCGACATCTTCGCCAAGTCCGCCTCGGCGCTTCAGCCGGTCTTCCTCGGCGTGAAGCACGCCCAGGTCAAGAACGCCGTCGAGTCGGTCGTCTCGGCGATCGACGACGGCTCGGTGCCGTACGCGAGCGGCTGGAAGAAGCTGGTCGACGACGCAGTGAAGGCCGCGGGCTGATCCTGCCCGCCAGGTGAGCACCGGCCCGCCGCAGCGGCACCCCGCCGGCGGGCCGGTCGCCTGCTTTCACCCGAAAGGTAACTTATGAGCCTGCACGTCGACGCCGGGCGACCCACCCGCGCACCGATGCCGCCCGGCCGGAGGCACGTCCGGCCGAGATCGGGCCGGTCCTTCCTGACCTGGCTGGACCTCAAGGCCGCTCCCTACCTCCTGGTCTCTCCCTACTACCTGCTCTTCCTGATCTTCGGGCTCTTCCCGCTCGGGTTCACCCTGTACTACTCGTTCTTCGACTACGACCTGACCGGTACGGTCGAGTGGACGGGCCTCGGCAACTACACCGCCATGCTCGGCGACGCCGACTTCTGGAAGGCCGTCGTCAACACGCTCGCGATGTTCGTCATCGCGACGGTCCCGCAGATTCTGCTGGCGCTGCTGCTGGCCAACGCGCTGAACAAGCGAATCAAGTTCCAGCTGTTCGTCCGGCTGGGCGTCCTGCTCCCCCTCGTCACCTCGGTCGTCGCGGTGGCGGTCGTCTTCACCCAGCTGTACGGCCGTGACTGGGGCGTGGTCAACTGGGTTCTCGGCTGGTTCGGGGCCGACCCCATCGACTGGAAGGCCCAGCGCCTCCCCTCCTGGATCGCCATCGCCACGATGATCGACTGGCGCTGGACCGGCTACAACGCGATCATCTTCCTGGCCGGCATGCAGACGATCCCCAAAGACCTCTACGAGGCGGCCTCGATCGACGGCGCGTCCCGGCGGCGCCAGTTCTGGCAGATCACGATCCCGATGCTCCGGCCCACGATGATCTTCGTGGTGCTGAACTCCACCATCGGCGGTCTCACGCTGTTCTCCGAGCCGACCACGTTCTACAACGGCAACGTCCACGGCGGCAGCGACAGCCAGTTCCAGACCGTGTCGATGTTCATCTTCGAGCAGGGCTTCCGCGAGTTCGACTACGGCTACGCCTCCGCGGCCGCCTGGCTGCTGTTCCTGCTCATCCTCGTCGGGTCGGCCATCAACTTCCTGCTCATCCGCCGGATCGGGGGCAACAAGTGACCACGCTCTCCGCGCCCGCCTCCACGCGGCGGCGCCGCGCCAAGGCGCCGGGAGGGGCCTCCGGCCTCTGGAACGCCACGCCGATGACGAGGCTCATCCTCGCGGTCACGATCATCATCTCGGCGTTCCCGCTGTACTACATGATCGTCATCGCCTCGCGCACCAACACCGAGGCGACCGACATGCCGCCGCCGTTCCTGCCGGGCGGCAACCTCGGGGAGAACATCCAGCGGGTGCTCACCAACCCCGACGCGCACTACCTCGCCGGTCTCACCAACTCGCTGATCATCGCCGCCACGGTGACGGTCTCGGTGGTGCTGATCTCGACGTTCGCCGGCTTCGCGTTCGCCCGGCTGAACTTCCGGGGCGGCAAGGTCCTCCTGCTGCTGGTCCTGCTGACCATGATGGTCCCCCTGCAGCAGATGGGCATCGTCCCCCTCTACCGCCTCATGGTCAGCCTCGAATGGGTCGGCTCGATCAAGGCGGTGATCCTGCCCTACCTGCTCAACGGGTTCGGCGTCTTCCTCATGACGCAGTACACCCAGCAGGCCGTGCCCAACGAACTGGTCGAGGCCGCCCGCGTCGACGGCGCGTCCACCCTGCGGATCTGGTTCAACGTCGTCCTGCCGGCCGTACGGCCGGGCATGGCGGTGCTGGGCATCAACACGTTCATGCTGATCTGGAACGACTTCATGTGGCCGCTGATCGTCCTGACCCCGGACAACCCGACGGTTCAGGTCGCCATCAACTCGCTCAACGCGAAGTACGGCACGGACTACGTGCTGATCTTCAGCGGCACGCTGATGTCGATTCTCCCGCTCATCGTCGTCTTCATCCTGTTCGGCCGACAGATCATCGGCGGACTCATGGAAGGTGCGGTCAAGGCGTGACAACGCAAGACACACGACCAGAGGCGGAGGCGGCCGGCCTGATGTTCCCCACCGGGTTCGTCTGGGGCGCCGCGACCTCCGCATACCAGATCGAGGGTGGGCTCACCGCGGACGGGCGGGGCACCTCGATCTGGGACAGCTTCTGCCGTCAGGAGGGCCGGATCGTCGGCGGCGACCACGCCGAGACCGCGATCGACCACTACAACCGGTACCGCGACGACGTGAAGCTGATGGCCGACCTCGGCCTGACGGCCTACCGGTTCTCCGTCTCCTGGCCGCGGATCCAGCCGGACGGCTCGGGCGCGTACAACGCCAAGGGCCTCGACTTCTACAAGAGGCTCGTCGACGAGCTGCTCAGCTACGGCATCGACCCGTGGCTGACGCTCTACCACTGGGATCTTCCGCAGGCCCTGGAAGACGCGGGCGGGTGGCCCGCGCGGGACACGTCGAAGCGCTTCGCCGACTTCGCCGCGACCGTCCACGCCGAGCTCGCCGACCGGGTCAGGAACTGGAGCACGGTCAACGAGCCCTGGTGCTCGGCGTTCCTGGGGTACGCCTCGGGCGAGCACGCGCCGGGCAGGCGTGAGCCGGCCTCCGCGCTGCGCGCCGCGCACCACCTCAACCTCGCGCACGGCCTGGCCGTGCAGGCGATGCGGGCGCAGAACGCCGGCTCGCAGATCGGCGGGTGCGTGAACCTCTACCCGGTCACGCCGGCCACCGCCAGCGAGGCCGACCAGGACGCCGCCCGCCGCATCGACGGGCTGCAGAACCGGTTCTTCCTCGACGCGCTGCTCAAGGGCGCGTACCCGGAGGACGTGCTGGCCGACCTGAGCCACATCTCCGACATGTCCTTCATCCAGGACGGCGACCTGGCCGCGATCGGCGCTCCGCTCGACATGCTGCTGGTCAACTACTACAGCCGCTTCACCGTGTCGGGCGCCCCCGGCGGCGCCGTCTCGGCCGCGGCCGCCCCGACCGACTCCGGGTCCCCGTGGATCGGCAGCGAGCACGTCGGGTTCGTCAACGCCGGCCGCCCGGTCACCGCGATGGGCTGGGAGGTCGACGACAGCGGGCTGTACGAGACGCTGCGGCGGCTCGCCGACGACTACCCGCGCGTCCCCCTCTACATCTCCGAGAACGGCGCGGCGTACGACGACGTGTTCGGCGAGGACGGGACCGTGCACGACCCCGATCGCGTCGCCTACATCGAGGCGCACCTGCGCACCTGCCACGCCGCCATCGAGTCCGGCGTCCCGCTCCAGGGCTACTTCGCCTGGTCCCTGATGGACAACTTCGAGTGGGCGTGGGGATACGGCAAGCGCTTCGGCCTCGTCTACGTGGACTACGAGACCCAGGCGAGGACGATGAAATCGAGCGCGTTGTGGTATGCCGACACCATCAGGCACGGCGGCCTGCTGGGTCGGGCACAATAAGCGCAGACGCGATAAGGGGGCAGTATAGATGAACGGGGACCGCCGTTCCGGAGGTCGGCCGACTCTGGAAGCGGTCGCCGCGCGTGCCGGTGTCGGCCGCGGCACCGTGTCGCGGGTCATCAACGGCTCACCGAAGGTGAGCGACCGTGCCCGCGACGCGGTGTTACTGGCGATCCAGGAGCTCGGCTACGTGCCCAATCGGGCGGCGCGTACCCTTGTGACCAACCGGACCGACACCATCGCCCTGGTGGTGTCGGAATCGGAGCAGCGCGTCTTCGACGAACCGTACTTCGCCGGGCTGATCCGCGGGATCGGCTCGGCGCTGGGCGAGACCGGCCTCCAGCTGATCCTCACGATGGCGCAGAACCGCGCCGAGCACGACCGCCTGGAGCACTACCTGACCGGGCAGCACGTCGACGGCGTCCTGCTCACCTCGGTGCACGGCGCCGACCCCCTGCCGGGACGGCTGGAGGATCTGGGCGTCCCCACGGTGCTCGGTGGCCGGCCCGTCGGGCTGAACCCCTACAGCTTCGTCGACATGGACAACCGCGCGGGCGCGCGGCAGGCGGTCAAGTATCTGGTCTCCAAGGGCCGGAGCCGGATCGCCACCATCGCCGGTCCCCAGGACATGGGCGTGGGTGTCGACCGTCTGGCCGGGTACCGCGACGCGCTGCTCGCCACCGGGATGAGCGAACGCGTCTCGTACGGCGACTTCTCCGAGGAGAGCGGTTCGGCGGCCATGCGTGAGCTGCTGGCCCGGCATCCCGATCTCGACGCGGTGTTCACGGCGTCCGACCCCATGGCGGTCGGGGCGCTGCGCGTGCTCAAGGAGAACGGCATGGTGGTGCCGGACGACGTCGCGCTGATCGGTTTCGAGGACTCGAAGGTCGCCCTGCACACGGAGCCGCCGCTGACCAGCGTGCACCAGCCGACGGAGGCGATGGGCCGGCAGATGGTCCAGCTCCTGATCGCCCGCATCAACGGCGAGCCGCTGGAGCAGCCGGTCGTCATACTCGACACCCACCTGGTGATCCGCGCCTCCGCCTGACGGGAGCCCTACCGCGAGACCGCCGCACACCCCCGGGGTGTGCGGCGGTCTCGTTTCGCGTGCTCGCGAGCCCGTCCCCTGAGCAGGGCTCAGCCGTCGGCGGACGAGAGCAGGCGCTCGGCCTCCTCCTCCGACATGCCCTCCAGCTCGGCGACGAGCAGGTCCTCCAGCGCGACCGCGAGGTCGGCCACGGTGCGCCGCTCGAAGATCGTCCGGACCGGCACCTCCACCCCGGTCGTACGGCGCAGCCTGGCCGCGATCCGCGTCGCGAGCAGCGAGTGCCCGCCGAGGGCGAAGAAGTCGTCGTCCGCGCCGACCGAGGCGACGCCGAGCAGCTCGGCCCAGACCTCGGCCACCAGCAGCTCCGCGTCCGAGCTCGGCGGCACGTGCCCGGCCGACGGCCCCCGGACCGGCGCGGGCAGCGCCGCGCGGTCCACCTTGCCGCGGCTGGTGAGCGGCAGCGCGTCGAGACCGACCCAGGCGGTGGGGACGAGATGCCGGGGCAGGGTCCGCGCGAGGTGCGCGGCGAGCTCCTCCCCCGTCGCGGTCCCGGTCACGTACGCCACGAGTTCCTCGGCGTGGACCGTCACGAAGGCCTGGCCGACCCCGGGATGGTCGAGCAGCCGCGCCTCGACCTCGCCCGGCTCGATCCGGAAGCCGCGCACCTTGAGCTGCCCGTCGAGCCGCCCGAGGAACTCCAGCTCGCCGGCCTGGTTCCAGCGTGCCCGGTCTCCGGTGCGGTATCTGCGCGCTCCCGGCGGCCCTGCGGGGTCGGGGACGAAGGCGGCGGCCGTGAGCGCGGGGCGGCGCAGGTAGCCGCGGGCCACGCCGGCTCCGCCGACGACCAGTTCGCCGATCGCGCCCTGCGGGACCGGGGCCCCGGCGGCGTCGAGCAGGTGGACCGTCGTCGCACCGACGGGCCGGCCGATCGGCGGCCTGCCGTGCGGCGCCGCACCGAGGCCGGCGCCGAGGTCGGCGCCGAGGTCGGCCCACGTCGCGATGACCGCGGCCTCGGTCGGGCCGTAGGTGTTCAGCAGGCGGACGCCGTCGCCGAACCGGCGGCGCCAGCGCGTCACGGCGCCGCCGGACGCCTGTTCGCCGCCGATGATCACCAGGCGGAGCGCGGGCGGCCAGGCGATCTGGTCGATCTCCTCGACCAGGTGGTGCCAGTAGGCGGTGGGCAGGTCGAGCACCGTGATCCGCTCCCCGCCCGGCGCGGCCAGCAGGTCGGGCAGCGTCGCCGCCCCGCCGGGGAGCAGCACCAGGGTCGCTCCCGCGGCGAGCGTCGGGAACACCTCTTCGAGGTGGGTGTCGAAGCTCAGCGACGCGAACTGGACGACGCGGTCGCCGGGCGTCAGGCCGTACTCGCCGCGCATCCACCGGATCCGGGCCGCGATGGCGCGGTGCTCGACGGCGACGCCCTTGGGGCGGCCGGTGGAGCCGGAGGTGGAGATGACGTAGGCGACGTCTTCCGGCCGTGTCCCGCCCGGCCCGTCCGGCCCCTCTCCGTCCGGCCGCCGTTCGCCGGCGGCCGCCTCTTCCTCGGCGAGCCCGCCCGCCGGGTCGACGGCGGTGAGCCCGGCGGGCGGCGTACGGGTCGTGATCACATGCGTCGCCCCGGCGTCGGCGAGCGAGAAGGCCATCCGCTCGTCCGGCTCGTCCGGCTCGAACGGCAGGTAGGCCGCACCGGCCCGCCAGACGGCGAGCAGCGCGACGATCGCCTCGGCCGATCGGGGCAGGCGGACGCCGACCACGTCGCCGGGGCGGACGCCGGACCCGCGCAGCGCCGCGGCGAGCCGGTCCGCCCGCCGGTCCAGCTCGCCGTACGTGACCTCGGTCTCCCCGCAGACCACGGCGACGGCCTCGGGCGTGCGGCGGACGGTCTCGGCGATCATCTCGGGGACCGTCGGCCCGGGGACGTCCACGCCGTCGCCGGCCAGGGTGCGGATGTCGGCCTCGTCGTCCCCCGTCCAGAGGCGCAGCTCGGAGATCCGGCGGTCCGGCCCGTCGGCGGCCGAGGCGAGCAGGAGCAGGAAGCGCTCGGCGAGCCGGCGGACGGCCTCCGCCTCGTGCGGGGAACCGCTGGACCCGTCGTGGCCGAACGACACGGTGATCCCGGCGCCGTCCCGCCAGGCCTCGGTGTAGAGGCCGAGCTTCACCTGCCGGAAGCCGTCGGGGAAGAAGCCGACGGACAGGTCTCCGAAGGGGCGGGTCGGTCCCACGTCCTGCGTGTGCAGGATGAACACGGTCGGCATCAGCGCCTGGGCGGGGTGCCCGATCCGCTCGAACGGCACCGAGGTCTTGCTCATCGCCGTCAGCGCCTCCCGCCCGGTGCGCCGCAGCAGCTCGCTGAACGCGGGATCCCCGCCGAGGTCGCCGCGCAGCACGACGGTCTGCGTGAGGTAGCCGATCAGCGGCTCCAGCTCGACCCGCTCGCGCCCGGCGACGACCGTCCCGACGAGGACGTCGTCGTGGCCGGAGTGGCGGTGCAGGAGCACCTGGTAGGCCGCCATGAGCACGGTGAACAGGGTGGTCCGGTGCTCGCGGGCCAGCCGGTCCAGCCGGTCCGCGACCTCCGGGCCGACCCGGACGATCTGGAACCCGCCCTGCCCGTGGCCCTCACCGCCCTCCGCGCCGTCGGCGTCCCCGCCGACGGTGCCCCCGATGCCGTACGGCAGGTCGGCCGGCGGCGGATCGGCCAGCCGCTCCTGCCAGTACGGCACCGCGCGCTCGGCGCGGCGGCGCTGCCAGCGGGCGTAGTCGGACGGGTGGACCGGCAGCGGCGCCAGTTCCGGCGCGCGGCCGCGCAGCCGCGCGGTGTAGCACTCCGCCAGGTCGTCGAGGAGGATCCCCAGCGACCAGCCGTCGCCGATGATGTGGTGCATCGTGACGCACAGGACGTGGTCCAGCGGCCCGATCCCGATCACCGCCACGCGCAGCGGCACGCCCTCCGCGAGGTCGAACGGCGCGTTGACGCGCTCGGCGACGAGCCGCCCGGCGTGCTCCTCGCCGGTCGCGGCCGGCCACGCCACCGGCGGCGGGGACCCGGCCGGTTCCGCGACCGCCCAGGGGACGCCGTCCTCCTCCTCGAACCGGGTGCGCAGGCCCTCGTGCCGGGCCACCACGTCGGCGATCGCCCCTTCGAGGGCGTCCCGGTCGAGGGGGCCGCGCAGCCGGCGTACGAGATACATGGTGTAGGAGGCGTCGCGCGGATCGAGCTTCTGCAGGAGCCAGAGCCGTTCCTGGTCCGGCGACAGCGGCGCCCTCATCGGTCCGACATCCCGTCGAGCACGGCCGCGAGGTCCTCGGCGCTGAGGCCGTCGAGTTCGTCGCGGAGCGCGGCGATCTCGGCGAGGTCGAAGTCGTCGTCGTCGAGCCGGTCCATCGCCGCCGCCAGCCCGGCCACCGTGGGGTTCTCGAACAGCTCCACGATCGGCACCGCGATCGCGAACCGCGCCTGGACCCTGGCGATGATCTGGGTGGCGGTCAGCGAGTGCCCGCCCAGCTCGAAGAAGTCGTCGTCGACGCCGACCGGCTCCGCGATGCCCAGCACCTCGCCCCACAGCGCCGCGAGGTCCTCCTCCAGCGCCGTGGACGGGGCCCGGTACGGCCGGCTCCCGGCGCGGGTCCACTCCGGCGCGGGCAGGGCGCCGCGGTCGAGCTTCCCGTTGGGCGTGAGCGGCAGGGCGTCCAGCACCACGAGACGCGCCGGCACCATGTATTCGGGGACGCTGCGGCGCAGCCGGTCCCGGAGGGAGGCCCACAGGCCCGCCTCGTCGGCGTCCGAGCCGGTTTCCCGGAAGGTCTCCCCGGCCGCGGTCTCCCCCGCGGCCTCTCGGGCGACGTGCTCTCCGGCGGTGTGCTGTCCGGCGGTGTGCTCTCCGGCGGCGCGCACGACGTAGGCGACCAGGCGCGCGAGGCCGTCGGGGCCGGCGTGGACGCCGACCGCGGCGCCGGCCACCTCCGGCGCGGCCCGCAGCACGGTCTCGATCTCGCCCAGCTCGATCCGGAAACCGCGCACCTTCACCTGCTGGTCGGCCCGCCCGAGGTAACGGAGCCTGCCGTTCTCCAGCGCGGCCAGGTCTCCCGTGGCGTACAGGCGGGCCCCGGGCGTGCCGGAGAAGGGGTCGGGCCGGAACCGGTCCGCCGTCTGGCCCGGCATGCCGCGGTAACCCCTGGCCAGTCCGGCTCCGCCGATGTGCAGCTCCCCCGCCTCGCCGGGCGGCACCGGACGCCCGTCGGGCCCGAGGATGTGCACGGTCGTCCTGCCGATTGGCTCACCCAGGTCGATGGGGGCGGGCAGCCCGCTCTCGTCGGTCAGGGCGACCCGCCCGGCCGTCGACCAGACCGTCGTCTCGGTCGGGCCGTACACGTTCCAGAGCCGGGCGCCGTCGGTGAGGAGGGCGTCGGCGAGGTCGCGGGGCAGCGCCTCGCCCCCGCACAGGCGGGTCGCGATGTTCCCGGGGACGCCGCCGGACTCGATGAGGATGCGCCAGCTCGCCGGAGTCGCCTGCATGATCGTCACGGCGTCGGTCACGGCGCGCGACCGCAGAGCCCGGCCGTCCGTCGTCTCGTGCGCGGACGCGACGACGACCCGGGCTCCGCAGGTCAGCGGCAGGAGCAGCTCCAGCACGGAGATGTCGAACGACAGCGTGGTGACCGCGAGCCAGGCGTCGC
This sequence comes from Microbispora sp. H10670, assembly GCF_014161385.1. Lineage (NCBI taxonomy): Bacteria > Bacillati > Actinomycetota > Actinomycetes > Streptosporangiales > Streptosporangiaceae > Microbispora > Microbispora sp. H10670. The sequence goes on from NZ_JABBWW010000009.1 coordinate 201,912, forward strand.
GCGGGGTGAGCTCCAGCAGCGAGGCGAAGGACTCCAGCAGGTTGACCACCGCGCCGTGCGGGACCGCGACCCCCTTGGGCCGGCCGGTGGACCCGGAGGTGTACATGAGGTAGGCGAGATCCCCCACCGGCCCCTCGCCGGCACCGTCACCTTCGCCGTCCCGCCCCCGGCCCGCGACCGGCACGCCGTCCCACGCCAGCTCGACGACGTCCGGGACGCCGTCGAGCAGCCGGGAGTCGACGCCCTGCCCGGCCAGCACCAGCCGGATGCCCGCGTCCTCGCGCATGTGGCGGAGCCGGTCCTCCGGGAACGCCGGGTCGAGCGGCACGTACGCGCCGCCGGCCCGCCACACGGCGAGCAGCGCGACGACCATGCCGGGGCACCGCTCCAGGCACAGGCCCACCGGCGTCTCCGGCCCGACGCCGCGGGCGCGCAGCAGCGCCGCCAGCCGGTCGGCCCTGTCGAGCAGCTCCCGGTACGTCAGCACGCCGCCGTCGCCGCTCACGGCGACCGCGCCGGGGCTCTCGTCACGCCACCGGCGGATCAGCGCGAGCGCCGTCGCGGCGTCCGTTCCCGGCCGCCCGGCATCCGAGGGAGCCGGCACGCCGCTCACCGCGTCACTCACTGTCATGCACCTTTCAATTCGAGAACGCGCCGCTCAGCGCGGACAGACGGGTGTCCGGGTCGACCCCGGCCCGCCGTACGACCTCGGCGAAACCGCGGACGAGGCGGCGCGCGGTCGCGGGCGTGAACAGGTCGGCGCTGTAGTCGAAGACGCCGCCCAGCCCCTCCGGTCCGCGCCACAGGTCGAGCGAGACCTCGGACTTGGTGTGGCTGGGCGGGATCGTGTGGACCTCGGCGTCGAGGTCGGCGAACCGGGTCCCCAGCAGGTCGTCCTTGGGCAGGTCGCTGTGCAGGTTGAACATGGCCTGGCACAACGGCGGCCTGCCGACGTCGCGGGGGACGCGCAGCGCGGCCAGGATGTGCTCGAACGGCACGTCCGCGTGCCGCATCCCGGCCAGGGTCGCCTCCCGCACGCGGTCGAGCAGCTCGTGGAACGCCGGATCGCCGGACAGGTCGGCCCGCAGCACCAGCGTGTTGCCGAAGTAGCCGATCAGCGGAGCGAGCTCGCTGCGGGTCCGGCGGGACACCGGGACGCCGACGCAGAAGTCGGTCTGGCCCGAGGCCAGGGCCAGGGTCGCCTGGTAGGCGGCGACCAGGGCCATGAAGGACGTGCAGCGCCGTTTCCTGGCCACCCGCTCCAGCGGGGTGACCTCCTCCGGCGGCAGCAGCAGCTCCTCGCGCGCGCCGCGCCCCGACCACCGGGACGGCCGGGGATGGTCGGCCGGCAGGTCGAGTGAGGGGGCTCCGGCCAGGCGGCCCGCCCAGTGCTCCACACCCGCCGTGTGGTCCCGCCGCCTCTCCTGTACGGCGAAGGCGGAGTACTGCATGGGCAGCTCCGCCAGGACGGGCTCACGTCCCTCGCGCGTCGCCGCGTAACACTCGGCGAGCTCGCGCATGAGCACGTCGAGCGACCAGCCGTCCACCACTATGTGGTGCAGGACGATGCACAGCACCACATCGTCCTCTCTCCGCCGGGCCACGCCGACCCGCAGGGGAGGCTCGTTCTCCAGGTCGAACGGGCGCTCGGCGAACTCCCGCAACGCCTCTTCGACCCCCGTCCCGTCGGGACCCGCCTCGCCGGAGGTCGCGAGGTCCTCCACCGGCGTCGGCGCGGGCGGCAGCACGACCTGCACGGGGGCGTCCCCGCGCAGCCGGAAACGGGTCCGCAGCACCTCGTGCCGCTCGGTCACCCGGGTGAACGCCGCGGCCAGCGCGGCCGTGTCGAGCGGCCCGCGCAGCCGTACGGACCAGGGCAGGTTGTAGCTGGTGTCGGCGGGGTCGAAGCGGCTGAGGAACCACAGGCGCTCCTGCCCCGGCGACAGCGGCCACTCCTCCCCGCCGGGGTCCGCCGCACCCCCGAGGGAGCGCAGCAGCGCCGCCCGGCGCTCGGGGGGCAGCCCGGCCAGCTTCTCGATCAGCGCCGCGCGGCGGTCGGCGGTGGTCATCCGCCCGGTCATCTGCCGCGTACGCTCAGCGGGCGCATGTCGGTCCACACCGTCTCGATGTGGTCGAGGCATTCCTGGCGGGTGCCCGTGAAGCCGGTGGACCGCCACCCGGCGGGCGGCTCGCGGTCGCTCCACCACACCGAATACTGCTCCTCGTCGTTGACGACCACGAGCATCGGGGATTCGGTCATGTCACCTTCCCAAAGCAGTCATTGCGGAAGCAGGGACCCGGCCGCCGCCCTCCGTGAGGCGGGGGCAGTCCGGCCAGCCGGAGGGGCCGGCCGGCGGCGCCGGGCACAGCACGTAGTGCCGGGGGGCGAGCACGCCGGTGCGACCGGCCGCGGCCCGCATCACCGCGGCGTGGACGGCGTCGGGCGTGTCCAGCCCGGGACGCGCCACGAGATAGCCGGTCAGCCGGGGCGGCCCGTCGTCGCCGGGCTCCACCGCGACCGCGGCCGGTCCGGGTGCGCAGACCCGGCGCAGCAGCGCCTCGGTCTCCGGCAGGTTCACCCAGTCGGGGCCGATCCGCGTCCATCCGGCGGGGCGCCGCACCGGCTCCAGGCCGGCGACCTCCGCGACCCGGTCCAGCGGCACGTCCGCCGAGACCGCCCGGACCAGCAGCTCCTCCAGGCCGCCGAGCATCCGCTCGGCGACGCGCCCGGGCAGGAAGGCCGTGTCCACCAGGACGAAGAACTCGCAGGTGGACGGGGCCGGGCCGGTGGCGAAGAAGATCTTCGCCTTGACCTTCGAGTAGGCCCCGACGAAGAACGTCCTGGTGCGGCCCCGCAGCGCGGCGAGCGACGCGGCGTCCCCGGGGTCGACGTCCGGCAGGCCCGACCAGCGGCCGCCCTGCCGGACGTCGTTGAAGAACGCGTCCAGGTCGATGTCGGCGCCGCGGTTCCACGCCTCCGCGTCCCGGGCGGCGAGCACGAGCGAGGGGTCGTAGTGCCCGTTCCGGTAGGTCGCCATGGTCCTGCGGTGCCCCGGCCCCAGCGCCTCGGCGAAGGTGCGGGCCCCCGGATCGCCGGACGCCGGATCGCCGGCGCCCAGGTCGATGACGCAGAGCCCGTCCTGTGCGGCCGGCCCGGCCATCGCCCCCGTACGGAGGTGGTGCCGGTTCGACACGATGAGCTGCAGCGCGGCCGTGGAGTGCCCGGTGACGGCGGCCAGCAGGGCGGCGCTCGCGACCGTGAGCACGCTGGAGGTCGTCACGCCGTGCCGGGCGGCCAGCGCCTCGGCGGCGACGGCCGCCGCCGGGGAGTCCATCCCGTAACGGACGAAGCGCGGCTCCTCCGGCTCCCGCTCGGGAAAGTCGAACATCGAGCGCGGCGCGGCCGCCAGACCGCTCCGCCAGTGACGCAGCGCCTGGGCGCCGGGCGGCGGGTCCGACCGCTCGAAGGCAGCCTGGTCGAGCGGCTGCCACTCCGGGACGGGCAGGTCCTCCCCTGCGACGAGCCGCGGCCACTCCGCGGCCACCATGTTCAGCGACCAGCCGTCGAGCGCGAGATGGGACAGCGCGAGCGCCAGCGCGCGCGGCCGGCCCCTCAGGCAGACCACCGCGCACCGGACCGGCAGCTCGGCCGCGTAGTCGAACCCGGTCGCGGCCAGCTCGGCGGCCAGCGCCTTGGCCGCGGTCATCGGCTTCGCCGCCGCCTCGTACACGCCCACGGTGAGCCGGCCCTCCCGCCTCACCCGCTGGACGGCCCCCGCCCCGGCGCCCGCCTCTGTGCCCGCCCCGGCGCTCCCCTGCGTGCCGGTCCCGGGGCGTGCGCCCTCCCGGACGTACGCCGTGCGCAGCGTCTCGTGCCGCTCGACGAGACGTCCGACGGCGCGCAGCACGGCGTCGAGATCGGCGGCGCCGGTCACCGGCAGGGCCCAGGGCAGGTTGAAGTAGGGATCGCCGTCGTCCAGCCACTGGGTGGACCGCCAGATGCCCTGCTGCCCCCAGGTCAGCGCGGCCTGCCCGCCCCGCGCGCCGCGGAACTCCACGGTGCGGGGCGGCAGCGCGGTGAGGCCGGGCGTCCGCGTCGCCGGCGGGCTGCCGGTCACCTCCGCTGCCCGCCGGGGTGCCCGTCGTCGTGCCCGCCGCTGTCGCCACCGCCGTCACGGTCCCCGGCACCGTCCTCGCCGGTGTGCGCGGCGATGTGCCCGGCCAGGCCGTCGAGCGTGTCGAGGTAACCGCCGTCCAGGTCGACGTCGCAGTCGAACTCGGTCTCCACCATGTCGATCAGCCGGAGGTAGGCGAGCGAGTTGAGGCCGAGCGCGGGCAGGCTGCAGTCGGCGGCAAGCACGTCGGCGGCGGCCAGGTCCCCGCCGCTCGCCTTGGACACCAGCTCGGCGAGGCGTTCCCTCAGCATGCCTCCTCCCGCAGGAGGGCGACCTCCGCGGCGACCCCCGCGATCGTCGGCTCGTCGAAGAACAGGTCGAAGGACAGCTCCACGTCCATGCGCTCGCGCACCTTCGCGATGATCTCGACGATCGTCAGCGAGTGCCCGCCGAGGTCGAACAGGTCCTCGTCCGGCCCGATGCCGGGCCGTTTGAACACCTCGCTCCAGATCTCCGCGACCTCCGCCAGGTAGGGCGTGGCGTCCGCCTCGCCGGCGCGCGGCACCGCGGCCGGCTCCGCCTCGGTCCGTACGGAGGACGGCCCGGCCGGGACATCGACCGTGACCTCGACCGGGGCCGGCAGCGGCAGGTGGGAGATCTCGGTGTCCGGGGCGGTGGCCACCGCCTCCAGGAGGTCGAGCAGGTGCTCGACCAGGGACTCGCAGCCGGAGCGGCTGAGGATCGCCGGGTTGAACTGCAGCCGGGCCGTGATGCCGTCCGGCGCGTCGACCACCTGCAGGTGCAGCGTGCCGCGCACCGCGTGGTTGAACGACATCCAGTCGACCGACGCCGCCACGCCTGGGAACTCCGGCGCGTTCCCGTCCCGCCCGCGGTAGCTGACCGAGACCGGCGTCAGCGCGGTGCGCGGGCTCACGCCGCCGACCGCGCGGGCGAGCGGCACCTGCCGGAACCGGTAGACGGCCCGCAGCTCGCCGCGCACCGACCGGGCGAAGTCGGCGAACGTCCCGCTCGGGGTCCCGGCCCGCACCGGAAGCTCGTTCACGAAGAGGCCGATGTGGTCCCGCGTCTCCTCGGTCCTGGTGGACAGGTCCACCGACACCGCCGCGTCCTCGTTGCCGTACGCCGCCAGCAGGGTGTGCACGGCGGTGAGCACCAGCTCGAACCGGGTGACGCCCATCTTCTCGGCGGCGACGGCGAGGCCCGCGGGAAGGGCGAAGTCGACGGCCTCTCCCGCGGCGGCCCGGGTGGAGACCCCCGACAGCCCGGGGAGCCGCAGGTCCTGCCGGTCCTGCCAGCGGTCCCGCCAGAACGCGGCGGCCTCGTCGAGCAGTTCGGCCACCCGGGCGTTCTCCCGCTCGACGGCCTCGCCGTACGTCAGCGGAAGGACCGGGAGCGGCAGCCCTGCGTAGGCGTCGGCCAGGCCGCGCACCAGGAGGTCCTTCGACATGCCGTCGAAGACCGCGTGGTGGGCGACGACGACCAGGAGGTGCCGCTCCGGCGCGAGCCGGAAGAGCCTGAACCGGGCCGTCGGGCCGGTCCCGAGGTCCAGGTCGAGGGACGCCTCGCGGTCGACCAGTTCGCCGGCCTCACGCCCGGAGGCGTCCTCGAACCCGATCGGCGGCGGAACGGCGGCCAGGGCCGGGCGCAGTACGGCGTCCCGCTCCGCCAGGGCCGTGGCCAGCTGGGGATGCGCGCCGACCACGTCGTGGCAGGCGGCCAGCAGCCGGTCCGTGTCGAGAGGGCCGTCGAAGCGGATGGCGAGCGGCATGTGGTACACCTGACCGCCGCAGCCCATCCGCTCCGTCACCCACATGCCGTGCTGTGCGAGGGACGCCTGCTCCCCCTCGCCCGTGAGCGTCGGTGACATCTCACTCGCCTTCTTTGCTGATCGTGGAGTCGCCCAGCAACGTGAGCAGTTCCTTCTTGATGACCTTTCCTGACTGGTTCCTGGGCAGGTCGTCGACCACGAGGATGCGTTCGGGCAGCTCGTGCCAGGCCAGCCGGTCCATCAGGAAGGCGCGTACCTCGCTCGCCGACAACCCCTGCCCCGCCCCCGGAACCGGCCCTGAGACCGGCGCTGATACCGGCCCCGGAACCGTCGCCGCCACCGCTGCGGGGCCCGACCTGGCGACGACCGCGGCGCCCAGCACGGAGCCCAGCACCGGGTGCGGGAGGCCGAACACGGCCGCCTCGGCGATCCCCGGGTGCTCGTACAGCGCCGCCTCCACCTGGAGCGTGGACACCTTGTACGCGCCGGTCTTGACCACGTCGCTCTCGCGGTCGACGAGGTAGAGGTAGCCGTCGGCGTCCACGTATCCGACGTCGCCCATCCGCACCCAGCCGTCGCGGAACGCGCGGGCGCTGGCCTCCTCGTCGCCGTAGTAGGACCTGCTGGCGGCGGGCGACCGCATCCACACCTCGCCGGTCTCCCCGGGCGGGAGCGGGTTGCCCTCCTCGTCGGCGATGCGCAGCGACCCGTCGAACGCGGGCCGTCCCAGCGCGGCCGGCCGGGCCCGGTCGTAGATCATGATGGTCTGGGCGGGGGCCGCCTCGGTGGACGTGTAGTAGTTCGTCACCGTCGCGTTCGGGAAGGCCGCCGCGAGCCGCTCCGCCAGGGCGGGGGGCAGCGCCGCCGCCGCCGAGCCCAGCAGCACCACGCCGGACATGTCGTGCCGCTCGTGCAACCCGGCGTCGAGGAGTTCGACCGCCATGGAGGGCACCAGGAACACGGTGCCGGGACGGTACGTCTCGATGAGCCGGGCGAACCTGCCGGGGGTGAACCGCGCGGGGGTCAGCACGGTGGGACGGGCGTCCAGCGCGTTGATCAGCATGGTCTGGCCGGCGTTGGTGCCGATCGGGAAGGCGTGCAGCAGGTGCCGCGAGTGGGCGAACCTGCGGTGCCTGGGCTGCGTGACACACCCGTAGGCGAGGTTGGCGTGGCTGGCGCCGACCCCCTTGGGCCGGCCGGTCGTGCCCGAGGTGTAGAGGATCTGCGCCAGGTCGCCGGGCCGCACCGGCGGCGCGGCCGGGCGGGAGCCGGGCCCGGCGACGGACTCGAGCTCCGCCGGGGTCGCGGTCCACGGCTCCGGCGCCGCCGGGCCCGGAGCCGCGCCGGAGCGGTCCGGCGGCAGGGTGAGGTCCCTGCCGAGCAGCACCGCCGACGCCGAGCAGTGCCCGATCATGTAGCGGATCTCGGCCGGCGCCAGCCGGTCGGACATCGGCACGGCCACCGCGCCCGCTTCGAGCACCCCGCAGAACGCCACGGCGAAGTCGATCCAGTCGCGGCTGCCGAAGTGCACCGCCACCCGGTCGCCCGGGGCCACACCCCTCTCCGCCAGCCCGGCGGCGAGCGCCGCCGACCTGCGCTCCCACTCCGCGAAGGTGAGCGTCCCCTGCCCCTCCACGATCATCGCGACGCCGTCCGGCTCCTGCTGGGCGCGCAGCCGCAGCAACTCCGGCACGGTGAGCGTGGGCGTCCTCCGCGTCCTCGTCGTGCGTGTCATACCTGCTCCTTCTCGGCTGCCCGGCCGGACGTGAGGGTCGACACGGGGGCCGGCTCATTCGGGGCGGCCGCGTCGAGCAGCGCCCGTCCCGGCGCGGGCCGGACGTCCACCGCACCGTCTGCCGGGCCGCCTGCCGGGCCCTCTCCCGCACCGTCCTTCCGGCCGGCGCCGGCCGCCCGGACCGACGCGATCCGCCGGGTCAGGGCCTGGTAGCCGACGACGTCGTCCGGCAGGGCGTCGGGCACCTCGTCGTCGAACCGGCGCAGCACCCCGATCCGCATGCCGACCAGTGCCACGGCGGCGATCGCCAGGGCGAAGCAGGCGTACATGAAGCCGATCCCGCGGCCGGGCCCGGTGCCGAGCACCGCGCCCACCGTCCCGGCGAGCGGTCCGCCGGGGGCGAGCAGCGGCTCGAAGACCTGCGCGCCGTACGGCGCGACCAGGCCGAACCCGATGGGCAGGGTGGACCAGGCGACCAGCGTGTTCAGCGCGATGACCCGGCCGTGGAACCGCTGCGGCACCTTGACCTGGATGATCGTGGCGTAGACGCCGTTCAGCAGGGTGAGGCACAGCGACATGCCGAACGCCCCGGCGGCGATCGGGAACAGGTCCGCGCGCAGCCCGGTCAGCAGGCAGAACACCGACAGGGCGAGCGTGGACAGCAGCACGCCGTGCAGCCTGCGGCGGCGCGGCCCGCCCCACGCGGCCATGGCCAGGCCGCCGAGGAAGGCGCCGAGCCCGCCCGCGAACGACACCCGGCCGACCTCCGCCAGCGACGCGAACGACAGCACCAGCGGCGAGATCATCAGGAACAGCGGGGACAGGAAGACGTTCAGCACCGCGAAGTAGAACAGCATCGCGCGGAAGCCGCGGTTGCCCCAGGAGTGGCGGATGCCGCCCATCATCTCCGCGAGCACACTCTCCCGCCGCTTCCACGCCATCGTCGCCGGGAAGCGGACCAGCAGGATGGTGAGCGTGGCGACGGCGTAGCTCGCCACGTCGATGACGAGGATGCCCTCCAGCCCGATCGCCGCCATCAGCCCGACGGCGATCAGCGGCACGATGAGCTGCGCGGTGCCGGCGGCCATCTGGACGACGCCGTTGGCGTGCCCGAGGAACCGTTTCGGCACGAGCTGCGGGATCGCCGAGCCGTACGCGAGCCGCTGGAAGGTCAGCGCGATGGACAGGCAGACCAGCAGCGGGTAGATGTGCCAGATCTGCAGGTTGCCGGTCCACAGCAGCACCCCCAGCGCGAGCTGGGTGCCGCCGGCGGCCAGGTCACCGGCGAGCATGACCCTGCGCCGGTCGAACCGGTCGACGATGGCGCCGGCCAGAGGTGCGACGAGCATGCCGGGCAGCAGGCCGAGCACGGAGAACAGCGCGAACCTGGCCAGCGACCCCGTCGTGAGATAGATCCACAGCGGGATGGCGAACTCGGTCAGCGCCGAGCCGGTGATCGAGACGAGCTGGCCCGCCGCGACGACGAGGAAGCGGCGCATGCTGGGAGGCGGGCCGACCCGTGGAGACGAGTCCGCCGAACCGGCCTGCCCGTCCCGCCCGGCCATGCCGTCCCGCGCGGTGCCAGCCGAGCCGCCCTGACCGGTGGCCTCCGGACCCGTGGCTCCCGGACCCTCGTGGCTGGGGCCTTGCGCGCTGTTCCGCCCGGTGACCGTCGGGCCGTCATGGCCGACGCCCCGCGCACCGTTCCGTGTAGCGCCTGCCGAGCCGTCCTGGATCACGCCGTCCGCGCTCTTCTGACTGGCGCCCGCCTCGGCTTCGGGTCGTCGTGAGACGCCCTGGAGCCACCAGGTGCGGCTCTCGTCCCGTTCCATCCCCTCGGTGCGCCCGGAGGCGAGGGCGGTGTGCGTGCCGGTGACGATGTCGGCCAGCTCGGTGTTCCGGTATCGCAGGAAGAAGTGCCCGGCCTCGTCGAGCACGACGCACGCCGTCTCGTCCGACAGGCAGTGCCACTCCTTGTAGCGTTCCTGGTAGAACTCGGCCGCCGGGTCGCGTTCGCCGACCACGGCGATCACCGGCGCGCGCAGCGCCGGGCCGCCGCCCTCCTCGAAGATCCGGGTGAAGTACCGCTCGGCGGCGCGGGTGCCCTCCCGGCGGTTGCGCACGATCAGCTTGATCTGCTCCCGGCCGAGGTCCTCGACGTCGAGCCCGGCCGCGGTGAGCATGTTCACCCGCTGCTGGTCGCTGGTGAGGTGATCGAAGAACGTCCCGATCCAGCTCATGCCGCGACCCGGCCGGGCGAAGGGGAACACGCCGCCGAGGTACAGCGCGTCCACTGTGTGGCCGTCCGCCTCCAGTTTCCGGGTGATCTCGGCGGACAGCATGACGCCGAGGCCGCAGTGGCCGTACAGAACGAGCGAACCGCCGTTACGCTCCATGATCTCGGCGATCTCGGCCACGCAGCCGAGGACGACCTCGTCGAACGGCCGGGGCTCCTCGCCCAGTTCGTGACCCGGCACGGCGACCGAGTAGAGCGCCCAGTCGGCGGGCAACGCGTCGGCGAGCGGCTGGTAGACGACCGCGCTGCCCCCGCCGTACGGCACGCAGACCAGGGTGGTGGTCGCGGTGCGGGCGGGGGTGAGCCGATGCAGCAGGGAGCGCGGCACGTCCCCCTCGGCCGTGAGCAGCCGGGCCAGCTCGCGGACGGTGCGGTGCTTGAACACGTCGAGCACGGTGACCGGCCGGTCCGGGTACGCCCTGCGCAGCCGGGCGATGACCCGCATCGCGAGCAGCGAGTGGCCGCCCAGCGCGAAGAAGTCGTCGTGCGCCCCCACCTGCTCGACGTCGAGCACCTCCGCCCAGACGCCCGCCACGTCCTCCTCGGGGCCGGGCTCCGGGGCGACGTACTCGGCCGCCGGGACGTCGGCCTCCGGCTCGGGCAGCCGCGAGCGGTCCACCTTGCCGTGCGACTTGAGCGGCAGCTCGTCCAGCCAGGCGTACCTGGAGGGGATCATGTACGCGGGCAGCCGGTCGGCCAGCCAGGCGCGCACTGCCGCGGCGCTGGGCCGTTCGCCGGGCCGCTCCGCAGGCCGTTCCCCGGGCCCGCCGTCCGGTGTGCTCCCGGGCGTGGTCCCGGCGGCCGGTCCGGCCGTGCCTCCGGTCGCGCTTCCGGTCGCGTTTCCGGCGGCGGGGACGAGGTAGGCGACGAGCTGTTCCCCGCGCGGTTCGACGACGGCCTGGGCGACGTCCGGGTGGTCGGTCAGCACCGACTCGATCTCGCCGAGCTCGACGCGGTAGCCGCGGATCTTCACCTGCAGGTCGCGGCGGCCCAGGAACTCGAGGTCGCCGGAGTCGGACCATCGGCCGAGGTCCCCGGTGCGGTACATGCGCGCCCCGGGCGGACCGTACGGGTCGGGGACGAACCGGTCGGCGGTGAGACCCGGACGGTTCAGGTAGCCGCGGGCCAGCCGGTCGCCGCCGAGATAGACCTCGCCCGGCACCCCTGCGGGGACCGGCCGCAGCCGCTCGTCCAGCACGTACGCCCGCGCCCCGGGCAGCGGCGAGCCGATCGGCAGGCTCACGCTCGCCTCGGCCGGGCCGTCGGGAGCCGGGAGCCGGGCGACGTCGTAGGTGGTCACCCCGACGGTGGCCTCGGTGGGCCCGTAGTGGTTGACGACCCGGCAACGACCCGTGGCCTCCAGCTCCGCCGCCCAGCCGCGCGGGGCGGCCTCACCGCCCAGCAGCAGCAGCTTCCTGGGCAGCAGGTCGGCCGGTCCGGCGCCGGCGGGCTGACCGGACGCGGGGAGGGCGGCCTCGCTTCCGGACGCGGGGAGGTTGGCCTCGCTCACCGACGCGAGCAGAGTGGCGAGGTGGGACGGGGTGATCTTGAGGTAGTCGATCCCGGTCCGGCGGAAGATCTCCGCCAGCTCCGGGCCGGCGGTGCGCGAGGGCACCAGATGAAGGGTGCCGCCGGTCATCAGGCACAGGTAGAAGACCGTGACGCCGAAGTCGAAGGCGAGCGACTGGAGCAGGGCGAAGGACGAACCGGGTTCCACCTCCAGCCTCTCGCGCACACCGGCGAGGTAGACCAGCACCTCGTGGTGCTGCACGGCGACGCCCTTGGGCCGCCCGGTGGTGCCGGAGGTGTAGATCACGTACGCGAGGTCGCCCGGCGTCCCGGTCTCCCCGTCGGCGGCGGGCGGCTCCGGCGCGCGGTCGTCGTCGAGGTACACGGGGGTGACGTCGTCCGGGAGACGGTCCAGCAGGTCGGCGCTGGTGACGACGAGGGCGGCCCCGGCGTCGGCCAGCACGTAGCCGAGCCGGCTCTTCGGGTGCTCCGGATCGAGCGGCAGATAGGCGGCGCCGGACTTCAGCACGCCGAGCACCGCGACCGCGAGCCCGGTGGACTGCTCCAGGCAGATCGCCACGCGGTCGTCGCGCCGCGCGCCGAGCGCGCGCAGCCGCCGGGCGAGCCGGTCGGCCGCCGCGTCCAGCTCGGCGTACGTGAGAGCGTCGTCGCCGCACACCACGGCGGTCGCGGTCGGAGTGCGGGCCGCCTGCGCCGCGATCACCTCGTGCAGGCTCACGGCGTTCCACTCATGCGGACGCGCGGCGATCGGCTTATGCGCATGCTCGGCGGCCGGCGGCTCAGCGAACCGCGCCGGGGCCGGCTCGTGCGCATGCGCGGCGGTGGGCTCGGGTGCCGCCGGGGTCGCGCCGGATGCGTCGGCGGCGGGCCCGTCCACCGGCGCGCCGGCGAAGCCGAGCACGCGGCGCCGCTCCGCCTCCGGGAGCAGCTCCAGGTCCGACACCCGCGTGTCCGGGGCGGCGACGATCGACCTCAGCAGGTTCTCGAAGCACTCCGCGAGGCGTGCGACGGTGGCCGGGCGGAACAGCTCGGTGCGGTAGGTGAGGTTGCCGTGCAGGCCGTCGCCCAGATCCATCAGGTACAGCCCGAGGTCGAACCGGCTCGCGGTCACCTCGAACGGATACGCCGACAGGGTCAGGCCCTGCCCGCTCAGCGGGGCCGACCGGTAGTTCTGCAGCGCGAACATCACCTGGAACACCGGTGACCTGCTCACGTCGCGCTCGACCCCGAGCTCGCCGACGAGCCGGTCGAAGGGCAGCTCCTGGTGGGCGTAGGCGTCCAGCGCCGTCTCGCGCACCCGGCCGAGCAGCTCGGTGAAGGCCGGGTCGCCGGACAGGTCGGCCCGCATCGGCAGCGAGTTGATGAAGAGTCCGACCACCCGCTCCAGCTCCGGCAGTTCGCGTCCGGACACCGGGGATCCCACCGCGAAGTCGTCCTGACCGGAGTACCGCGCGAGCAGCACCTCGAACGCGGCGAGCAGCGTCATGTACAGCGTCGCGCCGTTGGCCCGGCCCAGCTCGGTCAGCGCGTCCGCGAGCGCGCGGTCGAGCACGAAGCGGTGGGCGGCGCCCGCGGCGCCCTGCTCCGGCGGGCGCGGCAGGTCGGTCGGCAGCTCCAGCGGCGGCAGCCCGGCGAGCCGCTCCCGCCAGTAACGGATGTCGTCGTCGTGGGTCCGCCCGCGTTCCCACACCGCGTAGTCGCCGTACTGCACCGGCGGGGCGGCGAGATCGGCCTCGGTCCCGGTCCGGTACGCCTCGTGCAGGGCGAGCAGTTCCTCCATCACGATGTCGCAGGACCAGCCGTCGGTCACGGCGTGGTGCATCGTGAGGACCAGCACGTGCTCCCGGGCGCCGAGCCGGACCAGGAGCACCCGCAGCAGCGGGCCGTTCGCGAGGTCGAACGGCCGGTCCAGCTCCTCCTGCACGATCTCGTGCACGGCGGCGGCGTCGCCGGACACCCGGAACCCGACCGGCGGATCGTCGTCCAGCACGATCTCCGGGGTGCCGTCGTCGGTGGTGACGAACCGGGTGCGGAGGCTCTCGTGACGCCGGGCGACCTCGGCGAGCGCGCGCTCCAGGGCCGTCTCGTCGATCTCGCCGCCCTCCAGCCGTACGGCGAAGGCGACGGTGTAGGCGGTGGTGCCCGGCGCGTACTGCTCCAGGAACCACAGGCGCTCCTGGGCGTGCGAGAGCGGCGGGTGGGTGCCGGCCGGCCGCGGCGGCACGGTGACCCTCGCGGCTTTCCCGGCCTTGAGCCGCTGCGCCAGCAGGGCCTGCTTGGCAGGTGAGAGACCGGTTCGGGTCACGGCGCCGGCACCTCGGGTGAATCCTGCGTTATGAACATGGCATTCCTCTGTGCGCTTCGCGCACCGGCACGCCGGCGGGCCGGTGCGGATATGCGGGCGGCCGACGACACGGCGGTGACCGAATCACCGCCGGCGGGCCTCCCGCCTGATGCCGGCGCGCGCGGCGCGAATTTCGCCGCTCTTCGCGCCGGTAACCCCCCTCAAACAAGACGCATAAGTGGGAACGCTCCCACGGCAACGGAGGCTAGGGATGGGACCTTTCGTTCGTCAAGAGTCATGGAAGTTTCTGTCCGTTATTAGACCCAGGACGGGGAATGTGAGGATATTGCCGCAGATCGCGGACAATATGGGCTACAACCAGCCAAATCGCCCTATCGCCGAGGATTGACAGCACCCCTTACCCCACCTACGCTCCGTGGGAGCGCTCCCAGAATGGGTGCTCCTGTCCCTAGGCCGGGAACCCGGTGACCGAGCGCGCCCCTCCGTCAGTGACGCACCAGGAGCGGACCACCTTTGACCGTCACCGCCGCCGCACCCCCTCGGAGCCCACGGCCCGCCGTGAGCGACCAGGATCTCCGCTCGCTGCTTCTCATCCGGCACTTCGAGCGAGCCCTGCTCCGCCTGTTCGAGCGGGGTGTGCTGAGCGGCACCACCCATACCTGCCTCGGGCAGGAGTACGTCCCGGTCGCCCTTTCGGCCCTGCTCCGGGACGACGACTTCGTGTTCAGCAACCACCGCGGGCACGGCCACTTCCTCGCCCGCCATCCCGACCCGGACGGCCTGCTCGCCGAGATCATGGGCCGGGAGGGCGCTCTGTGCGGAGGCGTCGGCGGCAGCCAGCACATCTACCACCAGCGCTTCCTGTCCACCGGCGTACAGGGCGAGAGCCTGCCGGTGGCGACCGGGGTGGCCCTGAAACTGGCCGGCACGGGCGCGCTGGCCTGCGCGTACATCGGAGACGGCACCTGGGGTGAGGGCGCCGTCTACGAGGCGCTCAACATGGCGTCCCTGTGGCGGGTGCCGCTGCTGGTCGTGGTGGAGCACAACGGCATCGCCCAGTCGACCCCGACGTCCGTCCAGATGGCCGGCACGATCGCCGCCCGGGCGGCGGCCTTCGGCGTCCGCCACCACCACATCGCCGCCACCGACGTCGAGGAGATCAGGGCGGGCCTCGCCCCGCTGGTGGACGCCGTACGGGCCGAGCCGTCCCCGCTGGTCGTGGAGTTCGCGACGCACCGTCTCGGACCGCACAGCAAGGGCGACGACACCCGCTCGCCGGAGGAGATCCGCCGGGTCCGGGAGTCCGACTGGTACGACCGGTACGCCGAGGCCGATCCCGAGCGGTTCGCCCGGATCGACGGGGAGCAGCGAGACCTCGTCGAACGGGTGGTCGCCGAGGTCTCCGCCCGGCCCGCCGCTTGGTCCGCCTCCGCCGCACCCTCCGCTCCGTCGCCGGAGGGCCGGTCGTGACCAGAGTCTCCGAGCACCTCAACCAGGCGCTGCACGATCTCATGGAGTCCGACCCCTCGGTCCACCTGCTCGGCGAGGACGTCAGCGACCCGTACGGCGGCGCGTTCAAGGTGACCCGTGGACTGTCCAGCCGGTTCGGTTCCCGGGTGCGGTCCACTCCGCTGAGCGAGGGCGCCATCGCGGGGGTCGGCGCCGGGCTGGCCCTGGCCGGTGACAAGGCCATCGTCGAGATCATGTTCTCCGACTTCGTGGCCCTGGCGTTCGACCAGATCACGAACTTCGCCGCCAAGTCCACCTCGATGTACGGCAGGCCCGTGCCGGTGCCGCTCGTGGTCCGCTGCCCCACGGGCGGCAACCGCGGCTACGGCCCCACCCACAGCCAGAACCCGCAGAAGCACTTCATCGGGGTGCCGGGGCTGTCCCTGTTCGAGATGACGCCGTTCCACGACGCCGGCGACCTGCTCACCCGGATGTTCGAGCTGGCCCGGCCCTGCCTGTTCTTCGAGGACAAGGTCCTCTACACGCGGCAGATGCACGACACCGGCGACCTGTTCCGGTTCGAGGTGGCCGACGACGTGGCGCGGGTGTACGTCGACGGCGCGGGCCCGCCCGACTGCACGCTGGTCACCCACGGCGGGCTCGTCCACCGGACGCTCGACGCCATGCGGGCGCTGCTGCTGGAGGACGAACTGGTCTGCGAACTGCTCGTGCCGGCCCAGCTCTACCCGGTGCCCCACCTGCCCGGGCTGGAGGACGCGCCGCACGTCTGCGTGGTGGACGACGGCACCGAGGGCGGCACCTGGGCGGCCGAGGTGGCCACGGCGCTCTACCCGCGCCTGTGGGGCCGCCTGCGCCGCCCGATCACCCTGGTCAACTCGGCGGACAGCGTGATTCCCGCCGCCCCCCATCTCGAACGCGAGGTGCTCGTGCAGGCCGGCCACATCCGGGCCGCGGTTCGGGAGGCCCTGTCGTGACCGGCTTCCCCGTGCCCAAGCTCAACAACAACGACACGACGTACGTCCTGGTCGAGTGGCTGGCCGAGGACGGCCAGGCGGTGCGCGACGGCGATCCGGTCGTGCTGCTGGAGACGTCGAAGGCCACCGAGGAGGTCGTCGCCCCGCGGGACGGCGTCCTGCGGCGGCTGCTCGCCGAGGGCGCCGAGTGCGAGCCGGGGCAGGTGATCGCCCAGCTGCTCGGGCCGGGTGACGAGGCCGCCCCGGAAGACCCGGCAGGCACCGTGAGGAGTACGGGAAGCGCGGAGAGCGCGGGCGGCGACCCGCGCGGGCCGGGCCTCCCGGCGGCGCCCGGCGACTCCGTTCCGGGCGTTCCTGTCGGTCCCGGCGGCGCGGGCGACGGCTCCGGCGTCGTCGTCACCATGCCCGCCCGCGAGCTGATCGAGGCGCACGGCGTCGCCATGGAGCGGGTGTACGCCCTGGGCCGCAAGGTGATCAGGCGGGCCGACGTCGAGGAACTGCTCGGCGCCCCGGCGCGCCCCTCCCCCACCGGGAGCACCGCCGGGACCGGGATCACCGCCACGAGCGGAGGCGCGTCCGGGAGCGACCGGCCCAGTGCGCCGGGGCACGTGGACGGCCTCTCGGCCACGGCCGGCTCGACCCCGAACGGTGCGGGCCGGGCCGGGTTCACCCTGGCCGAGGCGGCGCCCGACGGCGCGGGCCGGGACGACGACGCGGAGTGGATCACGCTGTCCCGGGCGCAGCAGCGGACGGCCGAGGTCGTCGAGCGGTCCCGGCGCGAGATCCCCGCGGCCTTCACCGTGATGAGCGTCGACGTGACCGAGGTGCTGTCGCTCGCACGCGACCTCACCCGGCGGCTGCGCGCCCTGGTCGGCCTGCCCGAGATGGTGGTGAAGGCGACGGGTGGGCTGCTCGACCGCTTCCCGGTGTTCTTCGCCCAGCCCGGCCCCGGCCCTCGCCCGCGCCTGCGGCGGGCCACCGCCGCCAACGTGGGCGTGACCGTCGACGTGGGCCGGGGGCTGTTCATCCCGGTCGTCCGTGACGTGGCCGACCGGCCGCTCGCCGAGATCGCCCGCGACCTGGTCGATTTCCGCAAGACGGCCCTCACCGGGTCCTTCCGGGAAAGCGACCTCGAAGGAGGCAATATCACGCTCACCCTCCACACCAGCGACGGCATCGTGCACGCCGTCCCGATCGTCTTCCCCGGCCAGACGTGCGCGCTTTCGCTGACCGCGCCCCGCCCGGAAGTCGTCCCCGACGGCTCGGGCTTCGCCGTACGGAAGACCGCCGCGATCGGCCTCGCGTACGACCACCGTTTCGTCAACGGCCGCGACGCCGCGGAGTTCCTCGGCGAACTCCGGTCGGCGCTCGAATCCCCCGCGCGTTTCCTCACCGAGAATGGTTGACCTCATCCCCTCCCTGAAGGGAGGGCATTCCGACCGTCACCGGGCGGGCTTCCTGCTTCACCGCCGGTCGCCTCGTCCGAGAGGGCTCTCGTCGAGGTCTCACACCAGCTCCACAGGCGTTTCACCTCTCCGCCAGCCCGGCGGCGAGGACATTCTTGGCGGCGTTGACGTCCCGGTCATGAACCGCGCCGCAGGCACATTTCCAGGTGCGGACGTTCAGCGGCATCGACTTCTGCAGTGCCCCGCAGGCCGAGCACAGCTTGGAGGAGGGGAACCACCGGTCGATCACGACCAGTTCCCGCCCGTTCCACTGTGCTTTGTACTCAAGCATCGATCGCAGCTCCCGCCAGCTCGCATCGGAGATGGCGCGGGCCAGCGAGTGGTTCTTGACCATGGCGCGGACGGTGACGTCCTCGATCACGACCGTTTGGTTCTCGCGGACGAGCCGAGTGCTGAGTTTGTGCAGGAAGTCCCGGCGCCGGTCGGCGATCCGGGCGTGGGCGCGGGCGACCTTCAGCCGGGCCCTGGCCCGGTTCGCACTGTTCGCCGCTTTACGCGCGAGCGAGCGCTGGGCCTTGGCCAGGCGCCTGCGACCGGCCCGCTCATACCGG
Organism: Microbispora sp. H10670; assembly: GCF_014161385.1. Taxonomy (NCBI): domain Bacteria; kingdom Bacillati; phylum Actinomycetota; class Actinomycetes; order Streptosporangiales; family Streptosporangiaceae; genus Microbispora; species Microbispora sp. H10670. The sequence goes on from NZ_JABBWW010000009.1 coordinate 220,143, forward strand.
GGATTGGCGACCTTTCCGTTCTCGTCGGTCAGACCGGGGATCGGGCGGGACAGGGTCACCAGGCTGGTGATCCCCGCATCCACACCCACCACGTCCCCTGCGGGGGCGAGGGGGTGGATCGTCTCCTCGACCAGGAGGGACACGAACCACCGCCCGGCCGGGTCCCTGCTCACGGTCACCGTGGACGGCTCCGCCCCCTGCGGGAGCGGACGCGACCACACGATGTCCAGCGGACCGTCCATCTTCGCCAGCGTGAGCCGGCCGTCCCGGTAACGGAACGCCGAGCGGGTGTACTCGGCCGACGCCCGCGACTTCTTCCGCGACTTGAAGGTGGGGTACATGGCCCGCCTGGCGAAGAAGTTCGCGAACGCTGCCTGCAGGTGCCGCAGGGCCTGCTGCAACGGCACACAGGACACCTCACCCAGGAACGCCAACTCTTCGGTGCGCTTCCAGACCGTGAGCATGGCCGAGGACTCCGCGTAGGAGACGCCGCGGCCCTCCAAGGTGTAAGCGCGACTCCGTTCCTCCAGCGCCTTGTTGTAGACGAAGCGCACACACCCGAACGTCCGGGCAAGCTCGCACGCCTGCTCCGGAGTCGGGTAGAAGCGGTACCGCTAAGCCCGCCTCACGATCTGCGCCACGCCGCACATCATGCCACCCGCCCGGCCAAGGTTCGCACGATTGTTCGTACGGCGTTCCGCCTGGCAGACAACCGCCTGCACATGCCCCGCTCCGCAAGGGGTCCGATTCCGCTCCCGCCCGAAGGCGGGGGTATCCACCGGAGGTTCTCATGAACTCACCCGCACGGTTTCCGACCGACTTCGTCTGGGGTGCGTCGACCGCGGCGTACCAGGTCGAAGGCGCGACCACGGAGGACGGCCGCGGGCCCTCGGTGTGGGACACGTTCTGCGCGGTTCCCGGGAACGTGCTCGGCGGCGACAACGGTGACCAGGCCGCCGACCACTACCATCGCTACAACGACGACTTGGACCTGATCGCCGATCTCGGTCTGGGCAGCTACCGCTTCTCGATCGCGTGGCCGCGGATCCAGCCGACCGGCTCGGGCAAGGCCAACCAGAAGGGCCTCGACTTCTACCGCAGGCTCGTCGACGGGCTCGTCGAACGCGGCATCCGGCCGATGGCCACGCTCTTCCACTGGGACCTGCCGCAGGAGCTGCAGGACCGAGGGGGCTGGGAGAACAGGGACACCGCCGAGCGCTTCGCCGAGTACGCCGAGATCTGCTTCGACGCCCTGGAGATCAGGGACTGGCTGACGATCAACGAGCCCAAGACGGTCGTCGACTGCGGCTACCGGGAAGGCCAGCACGCGCCGGGCTTCAAGGACGACGCGCGCGCCTTCGTCGCCTGCCACCACCTGCTGCTCGCCCACGGCCTCGCCTCGCGGGTGCTGCACGAGCGGCACGCGGGACGCCGGATCGGGCCGGCGCTCAACCTCCACCCGACGTACCCGGCCGACGACACTCCCGAGGCGCTTGAGGCGGCCCGCCACCAGGACGGCCTGGAGAACCGGCTCTACCTCGACCCCATCTTCAAGGGCTCCTACCCCGAGGACACGCTGCGCTGGATCTCCGAGCGCGGCCCGATGGCCGATCACATCCTGGACGGCGACCTCGCCGTCATCAGCGAGCCCATCGACATCCTCGGCGTGCAGTACTACACGCCGATCTTCGTGGACGCCAAGGGCGAGCGGGTCTTCCTGCACGAGCGGACCCAGGCCGAATGGCTGGAAATCTACCCCGAGGGCTTCCACGACATCCTGGTGCGGGTGCAGCGCGACTACCCCGGCGTACCGATGATCATCACGGAGAACGGCCTGCCCACGGAGGACGTGCCCGGCCCCGACGGCCGCGTCCGCGACGAGCGGCGCATCACGTTCCTGCGCGACCACCTGGCCGCCATGCACCGCGCCATGGAGGACGGCGCGCAGGTCGAGGGCTACCACGTGTGGTCGCTGCTCGACAACTTCGAGTGGGCGCAGGGCTACAGCCAGCGCTTCGGCATCGTCTACGTGGACTACTCGACGCAGAAGCGCACCCCCAAGGACAGCGCGCTCTGGTACCGCGACGTCGTGAAGAGCGGCGAACTGCGCTGACGCGAGGGCGCGAGGGCCGCGCTCCGCGCGGTTGCGGCGGCACCCGCCCGGCACCCGCCCCGCAACCCGTGCCACCCGCCTCGCAGGGCCGTGCCACCCGCGCCCCGCGGACCCACCCCGCAGCCCGCCCCGCAGGGCTGTGCCATCCACCCGGCCGGTTCCGCCCCGGCCGGCCGGCCCTCGCCGGATCCGGCTCGGCTCGGCGGGCCCTGACTCCGGGCCGCCCGTCCACTGCCGGGCCCACGGGCTCGGCATGCCCTGCCCATCGCTCCGGGCCGCCCGGCCCGGAGAGCACGGCGCGCACGCCCGCGTGTCCCGCGCCCGCCCGCCGGCCCTCGCCCGGCGAGGGGCGGCGACACGTGCCGTGAGCGGCTGAAACTTTCAGCCCGGTCAGGTGGGCGGTTTCCCATGCACGTGCAGCAAGACGCCGTCGAACGGCAAATTCAAAGCCGTTATACCGATCTACACCACAATCCCGGAATAAGTTGACGCGTTCGTCGGAAAGACTTAGCTTTACCTCCGGTGGGAGCGCTCCCACTCATCCCCCACCCCGCTTGGATCAAGGGCGATGAGCTGGGATAAAGTCCCTGCACACCGGCAGATGACCCGTTTCTTGACCTCGCGTCAGCGAAAGGACTCCCCCCGTGCCTGATTACACGATCACCGGCGGCGGCTACCAGGCCACGATCAGCGAGCGGGGCGGCGCGCTCCGGGTGCTGCGTCACGGAGACCGCGACCTGGTGACGAGCTGGCCGGAGGGCGGGCCGGTCCCCTACTACAGCGGCACGATGCTCGCTCCCTGGCCGAACCGGGTGGTCGGGGCCGAGTACGCCTTCGACGGACGGCGTCACCATCTGCCGGTGAACGAGCCCGACCGCGGTCACGCCCTGCACGGCCTGGTCTCCGACCGCGACTGGGAGTGCGCGGAACTGCTCGTGGTGGAGGACCACCACGGCCACGTCCGGCTGACGTACATCGTGGAGCCGGTCGAGGGCTATCCCCACAGGATCGCCCTGGAGGTGCGGCACGCGCTCTCCGAGGAGGGCCTGTCCACCACCCTCACCGCGCAGAACGTCGGCGAGAACGCCGCGCCGTACGGCTGCGGGCCGCACCCCTGGCTGCTCGCCGGGCCGGACGTGACCACGTACGAGCTGGAGCTTCCGGCCGGCCGGGTGCTGCTCACCGACGAGCTGCTCGCCCCCACCGACCTGGTGGACGTGGCGGGCACGCCGTACGACTTCAGGGCCCCGCGTGTCATCGGGGAGACCGCCGTCGACCACGCCTTCACCGGCGTGGCGGACGGCCGGGTGCGCGTGCGCGGCCCGGAGGGCGGGGTGGACCTGACCTGGGACCCGGCGGTCATGCCGTGGGTGCAGATCTGCACCGGTACGGGGCTCGGCCACCAGGGGCTGGCCGTGGAGCCCATGACCTGCCCGCCCGACGCGTTCAACTCGGGCACCGATCTGATCGTCCTGCAGCCGGGGGACAAGCACGAGGCCACGTGGACCATCGCGGCCGTCAACGAGGAAGGCTGATGGACAGCAGGACCAAGAGACGACTGTCCCCCGCGCAGCTCGGCGAGATCGCCCGTGACGCGCTGGGCTGCGGGCTGACCTCTTCGGAAGAGCTCACCGACGGCTTCGCCAACGCCGTGTGGCGGCTCCGGCTGGACGACGGGCGCCAGGTGGTGCTCAAGGTGGGGCCGCCGCCGGACCTCCGGATGCTGACCTACGAACGGCATCTGCTGCGCACCGAGGCGATGGTCTACCACCTGGCCAAGCCCGCGGGGCTGCCGATGCCCGACCTGCTGCGCGCCTCGTTCGACGACCCGGCGCTCGGCGGCGACTACCTCGTCCTGTCCGCCCTCGACGGCAACTCGTGGAGCGACACCCCTCTCGGCCCGGCGGAGGAGAACGCGGTCCGGTTCGAGCTGGGCCGCCATCTCGCCCGGCTGCACGCGATCCCGGGCACCGGCGTCTTCGGCTACCCGTACGCGGGGCTGACCGGCCGGACGTGGCGGGACGCGTTCCTCGTCATGATGGGCGCGGTGCTGGACGACGCCGTCCACTACAACACCCGGCTCCCCACGACGATCGTGGAGATCGCCGGGCTCGTCCACAGGAACACGCACGTCCTCGACGAGGTGGTCACCCCGGCGCTGGTCCACTTCGACGTGTGGCCCGGCAACGTGTTCCTCGACGGCGACCGGCGCATCCAGGCGGTCATCGACTTCGAGAGGGCCTTCTGGGGCGATCCCCTGGCCGACTTCGTCACTCCCACCCTGTTCGGCGAGTTACGCGAGGACGACCCGCTGCTCGTCGGCTACCGGGCGGAGGGCGGTGAAGCGGACCTCGGCGACGGAGCCCGGATCCGGCTCGCCCTCTACCGGGTCTACCTCTACCTGATCATGCTCGTGGAGGACGGCCCCCGGCAGTACCCGGAGGAGTCCTACGGCCGCATCCGCGACCTGTCCACCCGATCACTCGCGAGCTGCCTCGACACCCTGAGGGCCGGCCTGCGACAGCACGGGCCACACGCCCGCGTCTGAACCGGGCTCCCGCCCGGCCCGTCACACCGTCCGACGGGCACGCCACACCCCCGTGACCACCCAGGGTCACGGGGGTGTGGTCCGTTCCGGGTCAGGCGTCCAGCACGAGGGACTGCGAGCCGCAGCCGGTGCCGGTGTGCGGTTCGGCGTCGCCGGTCGCCGCGACGGCCGCGGGGGCGCCGACGGTCACCGAGGCCACGAAGGCCAGGACCATCGCTCCGGCCGCGACACGCGGCGCGCGGGGGACACGAGCAATCACGACGACTCCTCACAGCCGACTCTACTGATCACAAAATAGCGTGCCGGGGTCCGCTCCGGTAGGTCCGCTTCCCCTCACACCTCTCCCGCTCCCCGGCGGGTCACCATCTGGTGGCCTGCCGGGTATGGAGTCCCCGAGCCGCTCGTGCGACAATCTCAACGGGTGATGAATTATGGACACGACATGTGTGATCGCGGGCGGCGGGCCCGCGGGGGCCGTGCTCGGGCTGCTGCTGGCCCGTGCGGGCGTCGACGTCACGCTCCTGGAGAAACACGCGGACTTCCTGCGCGACTTCCGCGGCGACACGATCCATCCCTCCACCCTTCAGGTGCTGCACGAGATCGGGCTGGCCGAGGCGTTCCACCGGCTGCCGCACTTCGAGGCGCACACCATGTCCCTGGAGACCGACGAGGGCCGGGTGCGCATCGCCGACCTGAGCAGGCTGCCCGGCAGGTACAAGTACATCGCCTTCGTCCCGCAGTGGGACTTCCTCGACCTCGTGACCGGCGAGGCGCGCCGCTACCCCAACTTCCGCCTGCTGATGAACGCCACGGTCACCGACCTCGTACGGGACGACGGCGCCGTCCGGGGGGTGCGCTACCGCGACGAGCACGGCGCGGAGCACGAGATCCGGGCCACGCTGACGGTGGCGGCGGACGGCCGGAACTCCGTCCTGCGGCAGGCGGCCGGTCTCGCGCCCCGGCGGTTCGGCGCGCCGATGGACGTCGTCTGGTTCCGGCTGTCGCGCGAGGCCGGCGATCCGGGGCAGCCGTTCCTGCGGGCGTCGGCCGGCGAGCTCATGGTCGCCATCGTGAGGGAGACGCACTGGCAGCTCGCCTACGTCATCCCCAAGGGCGGCTTCGAGGCGCTGCGGGCGCAGGGGGTCGCGGAACTGCGCGACCGGGTGCGGCGGCTGCTGCCCTTCCTCGGCGGCCGGGTGGACGAACTGCGCTCCATCGACGAGGCCGGCGTGCTGCGCGTGGAGGTGAACCGGATCTCCCGCTGGCACCTGCCCGGCCTGCTGCTGATCGGCGACGCGGCCCACGCGATGTCGCCGGTCTTCGGCGTCGGGATCAACCTCGCGGTGCAGGACGCCGTGGCGACGGCCAACATCGTCGGACCGGCCCTGCTGCACGGCCGGGCGCCGTCGGCGCTGCTGGCGAAGGTGCAGCGCCGCCGCCGGATACCCACGGTCGTCGTCCAGACCGCGCAGCGGGTGGTGCAGGACCGGTTCGTCCGGCCCGCCCTCGCCTCCGGTTCCGTACGGACGATTCCCGATCTCACCCGCGTGCCGGTGGTCCGCTCGCTGCTGCCCAGATTCATCGGCCTCGGCGTGCTTCCCGAGCACGTCCGTCTTCCGCCACGAGTGAAAGGATCTCAGCAGATGGACAAGGAGGGGGCCACAGGGGACGCGGTGCAATAACCTTGGTGTCCGTGAGCGCATCGAACCTCGACACCTGGCGTGACCTGTCCGCGGCCCAGCAGCCCGACTGGCCCGACCGCGGTGAGCTCGACAAGGTCGTCGCGGAGCTGGCCGGCCTGCCTCCGCTGGTCTTCGCGGGCGAGTGCGACCAGCTCAAGGACAGCATGGCCGCGGTCGCCCGCGGCGAGGCGTTCGTCCTGCAGGGCGGCGACTGCGCCGAGACCTTCGCGGGCGCCACGGCCGAGAACGTGCGCAACAAGCTCAAGACGCTGTTGCAGATGGCGATCGTGCTGACCTACGCCGGCCGCGTCCCGGTCGTCAAGATCGGCCGGCTGGCGGGCCAGTTCGCCAAGCCGCGCTCCAAGCCCACCGAGGTGCGCGACGGCGTCGAGCTGCCCGCCTACCGGGGTGACATGGTCAACGGGTTCGACTTCACCCCCGAGGCCCGCCGCCCCGACCCGAACCGGCTGCTGCGCGCCTACCACTCCTCGGCCGTCACGCTGAACCTCGCGCGGGCCTTCACCAAGGGCGGGTACGCCGACCTCCGCCAGGTGCACGCGTGGAACCAGGACTTCGTCGCCGAGTCCCCGGCCGGGCGGCGCTACGAGCAGCTCGCGCGGGAGATCGACCAGGCGCTCGCGTTCATGCGGGCCTGCGGGGCCGACCCCGAGGAGTTCCACACCGTCGAGTTCTACTCCTCCCACGAGTCCCTTATCCTCGACTACGACCGGGCGCTCACCCGGATCGACTCGCGTACGGGCCTGCCGTACGACGTGTCGGCGCACATGGTGTGGATCGGTGAGCGCACCCGGCAGCTCGACGGGGCGCACGTGGAGTTCTTCAGCCGCATCCGCAACCCGATCGGCGTGAAGCTCGGCCCGACGACCACGCCGGAAGAGGCCATCGCGCTCATCGACAAGCTCAACCCGGACAACGAGCCGGGGCGGCTCACCTTCATCACGCGGATGGGCGCCGGGAAGGTGCGCGACGCGCTGCCGACGCTCGTCGAGAAGGTCAACGCGAGCGGCGCGACCGTGGCCTGGGTGTGCGACCCCATGCACGGCAACACGTTCGAGGCGCCGAGCGGCCACAAGACCCGCCGGCTCGACGACGTGCTCGACGAGGTCGCGGGCTTCTTCGAGGTCCACCACGCCCTCGGCACGCACCCCGGCGGCATCCACATCGAGTTCACCGGCGACGACGTGACCGAGTGCGTCGGCGGCGGGCACGCGATCGTGGAGGAGGACCTGGCGCTGCGGTACGAGACGGCCTGCGACCCCCGCCTCAACCGCGGTCAGTCGCTCGACCTCGCCTTCCGCGTCGCGGAGCTCTACCGCTCCAGCTGAAGTCCGGAGCTGACGTCCGGCTGAGACCGGCACCGTCGCCCCGGCCGGTCCGCGTCCGGGGTGACGGGAGGGCCGGGCCGACACGGCCCGGCGCGGCCCGGCGCCTCAGCCGTTCTTGGCCTCCGCCTCGATCTGGGCACGGATGGAGTCCATGTCCAGCGCGCGGAGCTGACTGATCAGGTCCTCGAGCGCGGGCTTGGGAAGCGCGCCCGGCTGCGCGAACACCACGATGCCGTCCCGGATCGCCATGATCGTGGGGATCGCGGTGATCTCGAACCCCTCCGACAGGCCCGGCTGCGCCTCAGTGTCGATCTTGCCGAACGTGATGTCCGCGTGCTCTTCCGACGCCTTTTCGAAGATCGGTGCGAACGATCGGCAGGGGCCACACCAGGACGCCCAGAAATCGAGCAGTACGATGCCGTTGTCGGCGATGTCGTTGAAGTTCTTCTCGGTCACCTCGACGGTTGCCATGGGCGACTCCTTTCAGTCGGTCTTCAGCGGGCATAACCAGCCGGACGATTCAAGCATTCCATTCGCAGTGAGCCTCATGTCACCGGGCAGGAGACCCCCTTGAGCTGACGTCCGAAGGAGCAGGCGGATGACGACCCACGCCGTACGGCCGAGTGATCTGGTGCCTCACCGGGGCCCCGGCGCCCGTCTCACCTCGTGGCTGTCGACCACCGACCACAAGGTCATCGGCAACCTGTACATGGTCACCGCGTTCTGCTTCTTCCTGGTCGGCGGCATCGAAGCGATGATCATCCGCGCGGAGCTCTTCGAGCCGGGGATGCAGTTCGTCACCCTGCAGCAGTACAACATGATGTTCACGCTGCACGGCAGCGTCATGCTGCTGCTGTTCGCCACCCCGCTGTTCGCCGGGTTCGCGAACGCGATCATGCCGCTGCAGATCGGCGCTCCGGACGTGGCGTTCCCCCGGCTGAACATGGCGAGCTACTGGCTGTTCCTGTTCGGCGGGCTGATGGTGGTGGGGTCGTCGCTGGCGGGCGGGGCGCCGACCTTCGGGTGGACGGCCTACACGCCGCTGTCGACCGCGCCCTTCACCCCGCAGCTCGGCGGAGACCTGTGGATCATGGGGCTGGCGCTGTCCGGCCTCGGGACGATCCTCGGCTCGGTCAACTTCATCACGACGATCATGTGCATGCGCGCGCCGGGCATGACCATGTTCCGGATGCCGATCTTCACGTGGAACGTCTTCTTCACCTCGATCCTCGTCCTGCTCGCCTTTCCGGTGCTCGCCGCCGCGCTGCTGGCGCTGGAGATCGACCGCAAGCTCGGCGCGCACATCTACGACCCGCAGACGGGCGGCCCGCTGCTCTGGCAGCACCTGTTCTGGTTCTTCGGCCACCCCGAGGTCTACATCATCGCGATCCCGTTCTTCGGCATCATCACCGAGGTCATCCCGGTGTTCAGCCGCAAGCCGCTGTTCGGGTACGTCGGGATGGTCGGCGCGACGATCGCGATCACGGCGTTGTCGGTGACCGTGTGGGCCCACCACATGTTCGCCACCGGGCGCGTGCTGCTGCCGTTCTTCTCGCTGATGACGTTCCTGATCGCCGTGCCGACCGGGGTGAAGTTCTTCAACTGGACGGGCACGATGTGGCGGGGCCATCTCACGTTCGAGACGCCCATGCTGTGGGCGGTGGGGTTCCTCGTGACGTTCCTGCTCGGCGGGCTGACCGGGGTGATCCTGGCCTCTCCGCCGCTGGACTTCCACGTGACCGACACCTACTTCGTGGTCGCCCACTTCCATTACGTGGTGTTCGGCACGGTGGTTTTCGCGATGTTCTCCGGCTTCTACTTCTGGTGGCCCAAGTTCACCGGGCGGATGCTGAACGAACCCCTCGGGAAGATCCACTTCTGGATGCTGTTCATCGGGTTCCACCTGACGTTCCTCATCCAGCACTGGCTCGGCGCGCAGGGCATGCCCCGGCGGTACGGCGACTACTCGGCCAACGACGGCTTCACCTGGATGCACCAGGTGTCGAGCGTCGGGGCGTTCCTGCTCGGGCTCTCGACCCTGCCGTTCATCTACAACCTCTTCTGGACCTGGCGGCACGGGGAGAGGGTGACGGTCGACGACCCGTGGGGGCACGCCAACTCGCTGGAGTGGGCCACCTCCTGCCCGCCGCCGCGGCACAACTTCGTGTCGATCCCGCCGATCCGCTCCGAGCGGCCCGCCTTCGACCTGCGCTACCCGAGGGCCGGCGGCAAGCCGGGCGAGCCGCCGGAGACCAAGCGGGACTTCGTCGATCCCAACGCGTGAGCCGCCCACTGCGCCGGGCCCGTCCTGGGGCGTCGCAGGTCCCGCGGCGTCGCAGGTCCCGCGGCGGCATGGAAAGGGGCCCCCGTCTCCGGGGGCCCCTTCCTTCACGTGCGGACCGTCAGCCCTTGCCGCCGGGCAGGTCCAGCCCGATGAGCAGCGGGTCGTGGTCGGAGGAGCGGAACGCGTCGGGCTGGTACAGCCCCGGCGGGTTGAACTCCGTGTTGTAGTCGAGGATGCGGGACTCGTCGGAGTTGACGTGCCAGATCGTCGCCCCGGTGACCCGGCTCGCCAGTTCGCCGCCGGCGAGGGCGTGGTCGAGCTCGCCCGACAGCCCGTCGAACAGGTAGCTGTAGCGCAGGGCCTCGGGGACGAACCGCTTGGTGAGGCTGACCAGCCCACCCTGCTCCAGAGTGTGGATCGGGTCCTCCTCGCCGTACGCGTTGAGGTCGCCGATCACCAGCGGGCTGGTCAGGTGCATGCTGTCGATCAGCCCGAGCACGGCCCTGGCCTGCCGCACGCGCTCGTCGTTGTAGCAGCCCTGGCCGTGTTCCTGGTCCGGGGCGGGAGCGTCCGTGTCGCAGCCCTTCGACTTGAAGTGGTTGACGACCAGCGTGAACGACGGCCCGCCGTACACGCGGCGGAACTCCTGGATGAGCGGCGGGCGGCGGAAGACGGGGTCGGTGGACGACCTGGCGGCGCCGACCGGGGTGACCCTGGCCGGCTTGTAGATCGCCGTCACATGGATGGCGTCGCCGCCCGGGTACGGGTGGGTGAGCGCCTTGTAGGTGCCGGCGCCGACCTTGGCGTTGAGCGCGTCCACGAGGGCCTGGACCGCGGTCTGCCCGTTGTTCTCCACCTCCATGAGGCCGACGACGTCGGCGTCGAGGCCCTGGAGGGTGGCGACGATCTTCGCGAGCTGGCGCTGCTGCTCCACGACCGTGTTCGCGCCGCGGGAGCCGAGCGTGGTGAACCAGTTCAGCGTGTTCAGGCTGGCCACCCGTACCGTGCCGCCGACCGCCTGGGGGGTGCCGAGGCGCGGGTTGGTGCGGGCGAAGCGGATCTCGGTGGTGGGCTGCAGGCGGTACACGTCGAAGCCGTAGGTCAGGACTCCGGTGACGCCGTACGCGGTGTCGCCCAGGCGGGGGACGCCCCGCGTCCCGACGTACGGGATGGTGGCGGGGTTCTGCACCGTCGAGCCGTCGTCGATCAGCAGGGAGCGGCGCGCGTCGAGCGCGGGGTCGACGCCGTTCCGGTCGGTCGGCTGGAAGAGGCGGCCTCCGGCCGCGACGGTCACCTCGCCGTACCGGCCGAGGTTGTAGTGGTCGGTGAGGGTCAGCGGCTCGGGGAACGTCACGAGCACGTTCTCCAGCGGCTCGAAGGTCGTGCCCGCGGCCCTCGGCAGGGCGGTGTCGGCGGGCTTGACGCTTCCGGTGCCGCAGACGTCGACGGCGGTGACCGGCGAAAGCTCGGTCAGGCCGTTGAACTCGGCCACCCGGCCGGTGACGAGCACCCGGTCACCGACCTTGACGTCCTTGAAGGATTCGCGGGCGAACGCGAACAGGCCGTCGGAGGTCGCGGGGTCGGCGTCGGGCGTCGGGTCCTGGAAGTAGAACCCGCTGAGCTGGTCGGTGCGCTGGAAGTCGCCGGTCACGACGCCTTCGACCCGGACCGTCTGCCCGGTGAGCGGGGAGGCCGTCCCGCTGCCCTGCACCTCGGCGATCTGCCGGTCCGGCGACACGCCGCAGGGATCCCCGGTGGGGGTGGACGACGGCGACGCGGACGGCGTGACCGAGGGAGAGGCAGAGGGTGAGACGGAGGGCGACGGCGTGACCGAAGGGGACTCCGACGGAGTCGCCGAGGGGGTCGCCGACGGCGACGGCGCGCCACAGGGGGCCGGCGCCGTGGCCGTGTTGCGCGGGGCGGGCGCGCCCGAGGCGAAGTCGGCGGCGTTGTCGTCGGTGTCGGCGCAGCCGCCGCCGGCCCGCAGCGCGGCCGTGGCGTTGCTCAGCGTGGGAGCCGCCGCCGTTCCCTCGAAGTAGTTGGCGTTGCCGTATCCGACCAGGTCCGCGATCTGCGCGGTCTGCTCGGGCGTGCAGGGGATGGAGCCGCCGTTGCACGCGAGGCCCGTGGCCGAGCGGACCAGGGCGACCTTCCCGGCCGTGCCGCTCAGCGTGAGCGTGCCCACGGTGTCGGGCGCCGGGAGCGCGCCGCTCGGCGTCGTCCCGGCCGAAAGCTGGACCAGGTGATACTGCCCGGGGGCGAGCGAGCCCGACAGGTTCTGCTTCTGGGCGCCGAACGACCCGGTGCCGGTCGCGCTGGCGTACTGCAGCGACCAGCCGTCCAGGCTGACCGTGGCCGTGCCGCGGTTGAACAACTCGACGAAGTCGTTGGTGTAGGGGGCGCCGGTGTTGCCGCCGCCCCCGTACACCTGGCTGATCACGGCGGTGCCCGGCTCGGCCGAGGCGGGCACCGGGGAGATGGCGGTGGCGAGGACGGGCAACAGGCCGGCCGCGGCGAGCACGGCGACGGCCCGTCCGCGAACACGGCGGCGAAGGCCGCGACCACCGGGGTGGTCGGCGGCGCTGACTCGGGAGAGAGCACGCATGCCCCGGACTTTAAGGGCAAGCCCCCTCAACACCAGGACCAAATGGTGTCTTTAGTAAAACATTGGCTTAATTTGACGATCTGCGTACGGCACGGCAGTGCGCGTGCTGCCATTGCGCGGCGCGACCGGTGCTGGATCGGTCCATCGGGCGGGCCCGGCCCCAACCGGCTCAGCCCACCGGCTCAGCCCACTGCGCGCCCTCCGGCCGCACAGGTCCGGTCGGATCGAAGCGGGCGGATCGGTGAGCGCGGGTCAGGGATGGACGACCGCCACCGGACAGGTGACGGCGTCGATCAGCGGCCGGGTGACCGACCCGAGCCTGGCGAGCGCGCCCTTCTCCCGGGTGGCGCCGACGACCAGCATGGTCGCGCCGGAGGAGGCGTCGGCCAGGACGTCCAGCACCGGGCCCGAGACCGGCTGGAGCGCCGTCTCCACCTGCGGGTACCGCTCCCGCCAGGGCCGTACGGCGGCTTCCAGAAGCTCGACCGCCTCCCGGCCGGGGACGTCGGACATCACCATGGGAGCCATGCCCGCGCTCCAGGCGGCGGCCGGGTAGCGCATGGCGTGCACCGCGATCACCGACAGCCCGCGCAGGGCGGCCTCGCGGTAGGCGAAGGCGAGGACGTGGTCGTCACCGCCCCCGACGCCCGCGACGATCGGGCCGGGGTGGCGCGGGTGCGGCAGGGATCCCACGCCGCGCACCACGATCACGGGACAGTGTGCGTACGTGGCGACGTGCCCGGCGACGGAGCCCATCACGCGACGGGCCGCTCCGCTCAGGCCCCGCGAACCCACCACGACGAGATCGGCCGTCGCCGACAACGCGACGAGCCTCTCGGTGGCCTGGCCCTCGAACAGGTCCTCCCGCACGCGGACGCCGCTCGTGCACTGGCGCGCGCACTCGGCGCCGTGCCACAGCACGTGCTCGGCCGCGTGGTGCAGCGACTTGCGCGCCTCCTCGTCGCCCGGGGCGTACGGCGACTGCCAGGCGTGGCACACGGTGATGGGCGCCCGGCGGAACTCGGCTTCGTCCATCGCCCAGTCGAGCGCCTGCATGGCGAAGTCGGAGCCGTCGTACCCGACGACGATCCCCCGGCCCGTCTCCTCGCCGCTCTCCCGGCCGGTCCCCTGGCTGATCCGCCGGCCGATGTCCTGGCCGGTCCCCTGCCGCCTGTCAGCATCCATGTCCTCAGGCTGCCCCGGCGCCGTACGGCCGGGCAGGGCGGAAAGTCCCGAAACGGGGAGGCCGTCCGGCCCCGGGCCGGATCAGCGGCGGATCAGGAGCGGCTGCCGGCGAGCATCCCGGGACGGCGGTCGTGCTCCATGCCGGGCAGCACGACGACGACCGGGCACCTGGCCCGCAGCAGGCAGGCGGAGACGACGGGGTTGAGCACGGGGTAGGGCTCGGACTCGGCCTCGTGGGCGCCCAGCACCAGCAGGTCCGCGCCGTCCGTCGCGCGCAGCAGGACCTGGGCCGGAGGGCCCTCCACGACGACGGGCTCGACATGGCGCTCGCCGAGCTCGGCGACCGCCCGCCCGGCGATGTCCAGTGCGGCGCCCCGCTCCTCCTCCCGGGAGGTACGGCCCGCGATCGGCGCGTAGTGCGCGTGCAGCCCGCCCGTCCACTCCCAGGCGTACACCGCCTCCACCACCGCGCCGCGCAGCGAACCCTCGGCGGCGGCCCACCGAAGTGCGGCCTGCGACGCCATCGATCCGTTGATTCCCACCACGATCTTCGGCTGGTTCACGTCCCGCCTCGCTCTCCGCTCTCAGTCTCGCCCACCGGGGTTAACGGCATGTTGCCGTGGCGAAACGGTCAGAAGACAGGGGTCACGAGCATCCTCGTACCCACAAAGCCCCTCTGCCCCTCTCGTCCCATCGGGAACAGGCCATGTTTTGGAATGCGGCCCGGTCTGAGGACAGGGTATCGGTGGACCGGAGCGGTGCCGTTCCGCCGTTTTGCTCAGTCGAGAGCAACTCCTTTCCCGGCCGTTGCCGTGTCTCAAGAAGATCATGTCGGGGTGGGCCGGCGGCAGCGCCGTAGGGCTCGTGCCGGGGTGGCGCAGGTCCCCGCGTCCAGGGACCTTCGCCCAGGCCCACCGGCGGGCGAGCACGGCGGATGGGGTACGGGATCGGGGATCACCCTGATGCGCCCCGGCCCCCCGGACCGTACGCTGGCCCCTGGCCGGGGAGGGAGTCCATGGCGGGGGCGGGTGTGATCGACGAGTACGTCGCGGCGCTGGGGCGTGCGCTGCGCGGGCCGTCCGGCGCGCGGCGCGACCTGCTGGCCGAGGCGCGCGACGGCCTGCTGGACGCCGCCGAGGCCTACGAGTCCGGGGGCCTGCCGCGGGCCGAGGCCGAGCGGCGGGCGATCGCCGACTTCGGCACGGTAGACGAGATCGCACCCGGTTTCCAGCGGGAGCTCGCGGTGAGCCAGGGCAGGCGGACCGCGGCGCTGCTGTTCCTGAGCGTGCCGCTGACCGCGTTCCTGTGGGCGGTGATCTGGCGGGTCTTCCCCGAGACCGCGCGGATCGAGCAGGTCAAGCCGGGGTGGTTCGGCCTGCTGGCCAGGGCGGTGGACCTGCTGCAGCTCGGCGTGGGGGTCGTGGGCGGGCTCACCCTGCTCGCGCTCGGCCGCGGCCTGCGGCGGATCCGCCGCCCCGCGCTGGTCACCCGGCGGCTGGGGCTGTTCGTCTGGGTGCAGACGCCGCTGGTCGCGGCGATGGGCCTGACGCTGGCCGCGGCCGCCCGGGGCCCGGTGGGGTTCGGGAGCTACCTGCCGGGCCTGGCCGTGTCGGCCATCAGTTACCTGTTCGCCGGATCCGCCCTGTTCAGCGCGGCCCGCTGCCTGCGCTGCACGACGGCGGTCACCGCGCTCAGCGCAGCGGATCGAGAACGCTCCCTATCGCGCTGGTGAACGAGCGCCAGGCCGACCGCTCCCCCGCCAGCGCCTTGCGCCCCGCGTCGGTGAGCCGGTAGGTCCGCCGCCTGCGCCCGCCGTCGGCGGCCCACTCCCCGGCCAGCAGCCCGGCCCGCTCCAGGCGCCGCAGCGCCGGGTAGACCGTCCCGGTCGGCACGTCGAGCGCGCCGCCGCTGCGCTCGCGCAGCGCCTCGATGATCGCGTAGCCGTGCAGCGGCTCGCGCTCCAGCACGGAGAGCAGCAGGGCGTCCATGTGGCCCCGGAGCGCGTCGGCGTTCACGATCGCAGCCTATCCAGGTTCGTCACGGCCCCAGTCTATATGTAGGCTGTCTATATGTAGGCTGCCTACGCTTCCCCCTGGGAGAATCATGGATGTCGTCGATCTCGCCCGGCTGCAGTTCGCCGTGACGGGAAATCTACATTTCCTGTTCGTCGTGCTGACACTCGGACTGGCCCCCCTGGTGGCGATCATGCACACCCGCCTCGCCATCAGCGGGAATCCCCTGTACGAGCGGATGACCCGCTTCTGGGGACAGATCTACGTGATCAACTACGCGCTCGGCATCTTCACGGGCCTGGTGATGGAGTTCCAGTTCGGGCTGAACTGGAGCGGGCTGACGTCCTACGCGGGCGACGTGTTCGGCACGCCGCTCGCCCTGGAGACGCTGCTCGCCTTCTTCCTGGAGTCCACGTTCCTCGGATTGTGGATCTTCGGCTGGCACCGCCTGCCGCGCGGGCTCCACGTGGCGTGCATCTGGCTGGTGACGCTGACGGCGTACGCCTCGGCCCTGTTCATCATGGTCGCCAACTCGTTCCTGCAGCACCCGGCGGGCGCGGCCGAGGAGGGCGGGCGGCTGGTGCTGCGCGACTTCGGCGCGCTGTTCACCAATCCCAGCCTCGTCGCCGCCCTCCCCCACGTGCTGGGCGCGGGAGTGTGGGCGGGAGGCTCCGTCGTCATGGGCGCCAGCGCCTATCACCTGTTCCGGCGCACCGCCGAGCGGGAGTTCTTCACCCGCTCGCTGCGCATCGGCGTGCTCACCGCGTTCGTCGGCTCGTTCGTCACGGTCTGGTTTGGCTACACCCAGTTCGAACAGGTGCAACTCGTCCAGCCCGGCAAGTTCAAGGGCGTGATCCCGGCGCTGGGGATCAGCCTGATGATGGGCCTCGGCCAGCTGGTCCTGCTGGTCGTGTGGGCCGCGCTGCCGCTGCTGTTCCGCGACCGGCTGGTCCGCTGGCGCTGGACCCACCCGGTGCTGATGGTCATCGCCCCGGCCCCGTTCGGCCTGGTGATCGCCGGCTGGCTCACGCGCGAGGTGGGCCGCCAGCCCTGGCTGGTGTACGGCAAGCTCTCCGTGGCCGACGCCCTCACCCCCGCGCTGACCCCGGCGGCGATCACAGCCTCCTTCGCCGCGTTCGCCGGCGTGCTCGGCCTGCTCGCCGTCGTGGACTGGGCCCTGATCATCCGCGCCGTACGGCGGGGTCCCGGGGAGGTCGCCCTCGGCGCTCCCGACCACTCCGCCGATCACTCTCCCGCCCCCGCCCACTCGTTCTGAGGACCCCGCAATGGAGATTGTCTGGTTCGCGACGTTCGCCGTCCTGCTGGCCGGTTACTTCGCCCTGGAGGGCTTCGACATCGGACTCGGTGTCCTGCTGCCCGTTCTGGGGCGCTCCCCCGCCGACCGGGACCGCCTCGTCGGCGCGATGGCCCCGTTCGTGCTCGCCAACGAGGTGTGGCTGATCGCGCTCGCCGGAGTGCTGTTCGGTGCGTTCCCGGCGTTGGAGGGCCCGGTCCTGAGCGGCCTCTATCCCCTGGTCGCCGTCGTGCTGCTGGCCTGGATCGTGCGTGACGCGGGGCTGTGGTTCCGCCGCAGGGCCGGCGGCGCCCGCTGGCGGCTGGTGTGGGACGGCGCGGTGTGCGCGGGCTCCGCCGGGCTTGCCCTCGGCTGGGGAGCCGTGCTGACGGCCGTCGCACGCGGACTGCCCGCCTCGCCCCTCGACCCGCTCGGCCTCGCGGGAGGCGTCGCGCTGCTGGCGCTGCTCGCCTGGCACGGGCGGACGTTCGCGGCCTGGCGGCTCGACGGCGCGCGGGGCGGTTCGCTGCTGCTGTCGGCCTGCGCCGCCGCGCTTCCCGCAGTGCTGGTGGCGGCGGGGGCGGCCGGGCGGATGCTCGGCGACGCCGCCCCGGATCAGACACTGACGGTGCTGGGTGTCATGGTGGTGCCGTTCGTCCCGTTCCTCGTGGGCGCGCAAGTATGGGTGTGGCGCACCTTCTCGAAGGGCGCCCTGCCGACGTTCTTCTAGATGGGTGACCGGTGCACAAGGATCTCCTTCGGCTGGCCCGCGCCGAGCGGAGCGTCCGTCTCCACCTCGTCTGCTGCCTGGCGGCGGCGGTGGCGGCCGGGCTGCTCGTGCTCGTGCAGGCGGAACTGCTCGCCGGGGTGCTGTCGGGCCGCTTCGCCGTCACCGCGCTGCTCCCCCTGGCTCTGGTGGTCGCGGCGCGCGGGCTGTTCGGCTGGGCACAGGGGGTTCTCGCGGGCCGCGCGGCCACCGCGCTGAAGTCGGCCCTGCGGCGGCTGCTGCTCGGACGCGTGCAGGATCTCGGGCCGTCGTACCGGTCGGGTGAGGTGGTGACGCTCGCGGGGCGGGGGCTCGACGCGCTCGATCCGTACCTGACCGGCTATCTCCCGTCGGCCGCCGTGGCCGGGGTCGTGCCGTTCGCGGTCGTGGTCCGGCTGTTCGCCGCCGATCTCGCCACGGCGGTGATCGTGGTGCTCACGCTGCCGCTGATCCCGGTGTTCGGGGCGCTCGTCGGGTGGACCACCAGGGCGGTGACCGAACGCCAGTGGCGCGCCCTGGCCCGCCTCGGCGGCCACTTCCTCGACGTGGTGCGCGGCCTGCCGACGCTGCGCGCCTTCGGCCGGGCCCGTTACCAGGCGTCGGTGATCCGCGAGGTCGCCGAGGCGCACCGCGCCGCGACCATGCGCACGCTTCGGGTGGCCTTCCTGTCGTCGCTGGTGCTCGAACTCGTGGCGTCGCTGTCGCTCGCCCTGGTGGCGGTGCCCGTGGGCCTGCGGCTGCTGTCGGGCTCGCTCGACCTGCGCACGGCGCTGCTCGTGCTGCTGCTGGCGCCGGAGGCGTACCTGCCGCTGCGCGCGATGGGCACCCGGTTCCACGCCGCGATGGAGGGCGTCGCCGCCGCCGACGAGGCGTTCGCCGCGATCGCGCCCCCCGGGCGGCCCGGCGAGACGGATGGCACCGGCCGCGCAGCCGTACGGGAGGACGCGCCCGCCGGGGCGCCCCCGGTGACGGCGGAAGACGCCGCGCCCGCGACGGAGACGCGTGCGGAGCACGCCGCGCCGGCCGCGACGAGACGGGCGAGGGGCGCCGCTCCGCCCGGCGGGCCGGAGCCTCCCGAGATCCGGCTGGAGAACGTGACCGTGCGCTATCCGGGGCGGGCCGAGGCCGCGCTCGACCGGGTCACGCTGGTCGTCGAGCCGGGTGAGCGGGTGGCGATCGCGGGCCCGAGCGGCGCGGGGAAGAGCACGCTGCTGCACCTGCTGCTCGGGTTCGTGACCCCCGACGAGGGACGGGTGCTCGTCGGCGGGGAGGACCTCACGAGCCTCGACCTCGGCGAGTGGCGGCGGCGGCTCGCGTTCGTGCCGCAGCGCCCGCACCTGTTCGCGGACTCGGTGGCCCGGAACATCTCGCTCGGCTCGGCCGCCACGGCCGGGGAGATCCGGGCCGCCGCCGAGGCGGCCCAGGTGGCGGAGTTCGCCGAGTCCCTGCCCCAGGGGTACGACACCCCGCTCGGCGAGCGGGGGGCGAACCTGTCGGCGGGCCAGCGCCAGCGGGTCGCGCTGGCCAGGGCCTTCTGCCGCACCGGCACCGAGGTGCTGCTGCTGGACGAGCCCACGGCCCGGCTCGACGGCAGGAGCGAGGCGGCCGTCGTGGCGGCCACCCGAGGGCTGGCGCGGGGCCGTACGGCGATCATCGTCGCGCACCGCCCCGCGATGATCGAGCTGGCCGACCGGGTCGTCCGCCTCGACGGCGGCTCCCTCGTCCCCGCCGGGGACGAGCCCGCGCACGACGGACGGGAGGACGGACCGCGCGGCGAGGCGGCTCCCGGTGCCCTCGCCGCTCCGCGTGCGTGGCACGACCGGGCCTGGCACGGGACCGGCGGCCCGGGCGACGCGCGGGGAGCGGCGGACCGAGGCGAGGACGGGGAGGCGGGATGAGCCGCACGAGGACGGACGGCCCGTCGCCGCTGTCGGTGGTCGCCGTCGCCGGGACGGGGCGGCGGCTGGTGCTGGCCGCGGTCGCCGGGTCGGCCGCCGACCTCGCGGGGGTGGCGCTCATCGCGTCGGCCGCCTGGCTGATCACCAGGGCCGCCGAGCAGCCGCCGCTGGCGGCCCTGTCGGTCGCCATCGTGGCGGTGCGGGCGTTCGCCACCACCCGGGGGGTGTTCCGCTACGGCGAGCGGCTGGCCGGGCACGACGTCGCGCTGCGCGCCCAGGCCGGCACCCGCGAGCGCCTCTACCGGGCGCTGATCCCCGCCGGGCCGCTGCCGCAGCGCGGCGCCGACCTGCTCAGCCGCATGGTGGACGACACCGACGCCGTGCAGGACCTGCTCGTGCGGTGCCTGCTCCCGGCCGTCGCCGCCCTGGTCACCGGGCTCACCGCCGTCGTGATCGCGGGCTTCCTGCTGCCGGTCGCCGCGCCGGTGCTCGCCGCCGGTCTGCTCGCCGCCGGACTGGCCCTGCCGGCCGGCACGGCCGCCGCCGCGCGCCGCTGGTCGGCGCGGATCGCTCCGGCCCGCGCCGACCTCGCCGCACGGGTGGCCGACCTGGTGCACGGCGCGGCCGACCTCGCCGCGTACGGCGCGCGGGACGAGGCCCTGTCGGCCGCGATGGACGCCGACGGGCGGCTCTCCCGCCTCGAACGGGGACAGGCCCGGATCAACGCCGCGGCGCTCGGGATCGGCGTGCTGGCCCAGGGGCTGACCGTCGCGGCGGTGGTCTGGGTGGCCCAGGGCGCCGGGCTGGACCGGGTCGCGACGGCGGTGCTCGCCCTGACCTCGCTGGTGGCCTTCGAGCCCGCGCTCGCGCTGGGCGCCGCGGGCGAGCGGTTCGCGGCGGTGCTCGCGGCATTGCGCAGACTGCGGGAGACGGCCGCCACTCCCCCGGCGGTCCGCGAGCCGGACGAGCCGGCGCCGCCGCCGGAGCCGCCTCTGACGGTCGAGGTGGAGGACCTGGTGGTGCGGCACGGCGGGCGCGAGCCCGCGCTGAACGGCGTGAGCCTGACGCTGACGCCGGGCCGCCGGGTCGCGGTGGTCGGGCCGAGCGGCGCGGGGAAGAGCACGCTGCTGTCCGCGCTGATGCGCACGGTGGAGATCGAGTCGGGGGCGATCCGCCTCAACGGAACGGACGTGCGCCGCCTGTCGTCCGACGACGTGCGGGCGCGCGTCACCGGCCTCACCCAGGACCCGTACGTGTTCCAGGCCTCGTTCACGGACAACCTGCGCCTCGCCGGGCCGAGCGCCTCCACCGGCGAGATCGCGGCGGCCGTACGCCGGGCCCGTCTGGACGCGTGGGCGGGCCGCACCGGGTGGGACACGGTGCTCGGCGAGGACGGACGCACGGTCTCCGGCGGCCAGCTTCAGCGGCTCGCGCTGGCCCGGGCCCTGCTGTACGACCCGCCCGTGCTGCTGCTGGACGAACCGGCAGAGGCGCTGGACGAGGAGACGGCCGACCTGCTCACGGCCGACCTGCTGGACGCCACCAGGGGCCGCACCACGCTGCTGGTCACCCACCGGCTGCGCGGCCTGGAGCAGGTCGACGAGATCGTGGTGCTGGAGGGCGGCCGGGTCACCCAGCGCGGCACCCACGCCGACCTCGTCGGCGCGCCCGGCTACTACCGGGACCTGTGGGAGTCGGAGGCGCTCACCCGGCGCCGCGCCTGAACGCCGATCGCCGGCGGGCCATCCCCCCGGAGGCCCGCCGGCGACGATCGTGGACGCCGTCAGTTCGTCGGCGAGTTCTCGGCGAGCGTGGCGGTGATGGTGTTCTCCTTGCCGTCGCGGGTGAAGGTGACGGTCACCTTGTCGCCGGGACGAGAGCTCCGGATGATGCCGAGGACCGCCTCGGCGCTGTCCACCAGCTTGTCGTTGATCTTGGTGATCAGGTCGCCCTCCTTGAGGCCGGCCTTCTCCGCGGGACCGCCCGCCGTGATCGAGCTGATCACCGCACCCGGCGCGCCGCCGACCGAGTCGGCCACGCTCACGCCGAAGAACGCGTGGGTCGCCTTGCCCGTCTTGATCAGCTGCTCGGAGACCAGCTTCGCGGTGTTGATGGGGATCGCGAAGCCGACGCCGATGTTGCCGGAGCTGGAGCCCGAGGTGGCGATCGCGGTGTTGACGCCGACGACCTCGCCGGCCGCGTTGACCAGCGCGCCGCCCGAGTTGCCGGGGTTGATGGCGGCGTCCGTCTGGATCATGCCGCCGATCGTCGTGCCCTGGCTCTGCTGCTGCTGTTCCTGCTGTCCCATCCCCCAGGGGAACTGCGGCTGCTGCTGCTCCTCCGGGCTCTCGGTCAGGGTGCGGTCGAGCGCGCTCACGATGCCGGAGGTGACCGATCCCTCCAGGCCGAGCGGGCTGCCGATCGCGAGCACCGCGTCGCCGACCTGGAGCCTGTCGCTGTCGCCGAGCGAGGCCGGGGTGAGCCCGGAGACGCCCTGCGCCTGGATGACCGCGAGGTCGGTGGTGGGGTCGGTGCCCTTGACGACGGCGTCCGCCGTCTTGCCGTCGCTGAACTTGACCCTGACGGTGCCGCCGCCCGCTCCGCCGGCCGTCACCACGTGGTTGTTGGTCAGGATCAGGCCGTCGGCGGACAGGATGACACCCGAACCCTCGCCGCCGCCCGCGGAGGTCTTCACCTCGATCGACACGACCGAGGGCATGATCGCCTTGGCCACCGCCGCGATGGTGTTGCCGGAGGAGTTGGAGACCCCCTTGACCACCGGACTCGCGATCACAGGCCGGTCGCCGTTCACGCCGTTGGCGACGAGGGCCCCGGTAACCCCGCCGCCCAGCGCCACGGCCACGAGGGCGAGGCCCGCGCCCGCCTTCTGGCGAGCGGTCAACGTGCCCTTCCGCACCGGAGGCGCCGGGAACTGCGCCGTGTCATAAGGACCGCTCCCGTGCGAGCCGTACGCCTGGTAGGCCCCGGTGTACTGCCCGTGCTGCGGCGGAGTGCTGCCGAACTGGCTCCAGCCGTGGCTGGGAAGCACATCGGTGTTCTCGTTGCCGGGAACGTGCTCAGGTGAGCTCATCGCCATCCCCCTCAATGGATCCGCCGGTCATCCCGGCTCTCCGCCGGTACAGGTAATACGATGACGCATAGGCGATAAGGTCACGTTAAGCGATCAGCGACGGGGTTCCCCGAGCGCCCTACGCGTACTTTATGCGAGGCCGCCGGATGCTCACGGCTCAGGCCGTACGCTGCCGGTACTCGTCCCTGAGCAGCCGTTTGTAGAGCTTGCCGCTGGCCTGGCGGGGCAGTTCGCCGCGGAAGTCGACCGACTTCGGGCACTTGTAGTGCGCCAGGCGCTCCCGGCAGTAGGCGATGAGCTCCGCCTCCAGGGCCGGACCGGCCTCCGCCGGGTCGAGCGGCTGCACGACGGCCTTCACCTGCTCGCCCATCTCCGGGTCCGGCACCCCGAAGACGGCCACGTCGGCCACCTTGGGATGCACCGCCAGCACGTTCTCGGCCTCCTGCGGATAGATGTTCACGCCACCGGAGATGATCATGTAGGAGCGCCGGTCGGTGAGGTAGAGGAAGCCGTCCTCGTCCACGTACCCGATGTCGCCCAGGGTGGTCCAGCCGCGGCCCTTGGGGTCCCGCGCCGACGCGGTCTTCTCCGGGTCGCCGTGATACTCGAACTGCGGCCCCTTGGAGAAATAGACGATGCCGCGCTCGCCCGGCGGCAGTTCGTCGCCGTTCTCGTCGCACACGTGGGGGATCCCGAGCAGCGGGCGGCCGACCGTGCCCCGGTGCGCGAGCCAGTCCTCCGGCGAGGCGTACAGGAAGCAGTTGCCCTCCGTCCCCGCGTAGTACTCGTGGATGATCGGGCCCCACCACTCCATCATCCGCTCCTTGACCTCGACGGGGCAGGGCGCGGCGGAGTGGACCGCGCAGCGCAGCGACGACAGGTCGTAGCGCTCGCGCACCTCCCGCGGCAGCTTGAGCATCTTGACGAACATGGTGGGCACCCACTGCGCGTGGGTGACCCGGTGCCGCTCGACGAGCGCCAGCGCCTCCTCCGGGTCGAACCGCTCCATCACGACGACGGTCGCGCCAAGGCGCAGGAAGGTCAGGCAGTACCGCAGCGGGGCGGCGTGGTAGAGCGGCGCGGGCGACAGGTACACGCTGTCGGACGCCGGCGCGAACAGGCGCTCGACCAGCCGGAGCAGGACTCCGGGCGCGTCCAGCGGCGCCAGGCTGATCGGCGGTTTCACCCCCTTGGGCCGGCCCGTCGTGCCGGAGGAGTACAGCATGTCGATGCCCTGGCACTCGTCCTCGACCGGCGTCGCGGGCTGCCCGGCCACGGCCTCCTCGTACGACGTGAAGCCCGGGGCGACGCCGTCGAGCATGAGCCGCACCTCGACGCGGGGCGTGGCCTCGGTGACGGCGCTCGCGACCTCGGCGAGCCGCGCCGAGGAGATGAAGACCCGCGCTCCGCAGTTGTCGACGATGTACGACAGCTCGTCGGCCTGGAGGCGGGAGTTGATGGCCGTGTAGTACAGCCCGGAACGGTGCGCGGCCCACGCGATCACCAGGAAGAGCGGATGGTTCTCCAGCATGAAGGCGAGGTGGTCGCCGGGGCGCAGGCCGGCGGCCCGCAGCAGGTGCGCCAGGCGGTTGGACTCCTCGTCGAGCTCCCGATAGGTGATCACCCGGCCGGAGCCCGCCATGATCACTGCCGGTTTGTCCGGCGCCGTCGCCGCCATCGCCCCAGGGTGCATGACCGAAAGTTACTCGGTCCGCCACCGGCGCGGTAGGCGCGAGTTCCCGATGGCGCCCGCTCAGCGCTCCAGCGTCCGGTAGGGGTCGCGCAGCGGCCTGGCCCGCTCGGCGTACGCGGCCTTGATCTCCGTCATCTTCGGCCCCGGGGAGTAGAAGCGCCCCTTCGTCTCGCCGTACGGCTGGAGCCACCCGGTGGCCGCCAGTTCACGCAGGTCGCGGGCGGCCTGGCCCTGGCTCAGCCCCTCGTCGGCCTGGTACATCCCGCGGCGCAGCCGCCGGGAGACGAACACCTGGTAGAGCGCCGAGACCGTGCGCGGGTGCAGGCCCTGCTCCCCGGTCCGCTCCTCCAGCAGCATCCACACCTCGCCCGCCTCCGCGAGCCGGCGCCCCACCCGCTGTGCCTGCATGTGGTGGCAGCGCAGGACGAACCGCACCCACGAAAGGGTGTCACCGTGCGGGCTCCACCGGCCGCGTCCGACCAGGCCGAGCACGTCGTAGTAGTCGTAGGTGGTGCGGCCCTCGCCCAGCCACTCCTCGATCGAGGCGAACTCCGGCGTGGTGATCTGGTCGCGGCCGAGCACGAGCGTCTGCAGCGCCCGCGACATGCGCCCGTTGCCGTCCCGCCAGGGGTGGATCTTGACGAGGTTGAGGTGGGCCATAGCTCCGCGCACGTAGCCGGCGGCGTCGAGATCGCCCTCGTTGAGCCACTCGACCAGTTCCACGAGCAGGCCGGGCACCTGCTCGTGGTCCGGGCCCTCGTAGACCACCTCGCCGGTGGCCGAGTTCCGCACGTAGATCCCTCCGGGCCGGACCGTGCCCGGGGTCTTGTCCATGTGGTGGCCGATCATCATGAAGTTCAGCGCGTGCAGCAGGCCGGCGTCGTAGCGGAAGGCCCATGCCCGCGAGAGGGCGCCGATGTAGGTGAGCGCCTGCTGGTACCCGGAGATCTCGCGGGCGACGGCGGCCGGCGTCTCCAGGGGGTCCTCCCCCGACATGATCGACTCGATGTCCTCGACGCTGGCGTGGTAGCCCTCGATGGAGTTCGACCCCTGGATCGCCCGCGCCTGCAACTGCCGTCGCAGCAGGCCGTCCCAGCGGTGCGCCTCGGCCAGCCGGTATTTCAGGTCGCGCCGCATCTCCTCGATCTCGGCGAGCACCTTCTCGTCCGCGGCCTCCAGCGCCGGTGTGCCGTACAGCATGGGGCCATGACAGCACGAACGAATCATCCAGTCAAGCGACTGGATGATTCGTCCATTTATGTGGGCATTAGGTCGCGGAGACGACCGAGCCCTTGAACGTCTCCTCGATGTACTTCTTCACCTCGGGCCCGGTCAGCAGCCCGACCAGCGTCTTCACCCGCGGGTCGCTCTCGTGCCCCTGGGCGACCACCAGGCCGTTGGCGTACGGGTTGCCCTCGGCCTTCTCCAGCACCAGCGCGTCGGAGGACGGGTCGAGGTCGGCCTCCAGCGCGTAGTTGCCGTTGATCACGGCGGCGTCCACGTCGTCGAGCGAGCGCGGGAGCTGCGCGGCCTCCAGCGGGCGGAAGGTCAGGTTCTTCGGGTTGCCGGCCACGTCGCGCTCGGTCGCGGCGGTGCCCGCGCCGTCCTTCAGCGTGACCACGCCGTTGTCGGCGAGCAGCTTGAGCGCCCGGCCGAGGTTGGTGGCGTCGTTGGGCACCGCGACCGTGCCGCCCTGCGGCAGCGAGGCGAGGTCCTTGACCTTCCGCGAATACAGGCCGAGCGGCTCCAGGTGCACCGGGGCGACGAAGCTCAGCTTGGTGCCCTTGGACGCGTTGAAGTCGTCCAGGTAGGGCTTGTGCTGGAAGTAGTTGGCGTCGAGCCGGCCGTCCTGGAGCTGCAGGTTGGGCTGGACGTAGTCGCTGAACTCGACGAGCTCAAGCTTCAGCCCCTTGGCGGCGGCCAGGTTGTCGGCCACGTACTTCAGGATCTGCGCGTGCGGCACCGGGCTCACGCCGACCTTCAGCGGGGCGTCCGCCGCCGCCGAGCCGGTGGCGGTGGCCGTGCCCGGCGACGAGGATCCGCAGGCGGACAGCACGAGCGCGACCACGGCGGCGATGACGAGGCCGAGCGTTCTACGCATGGGAAAGGACTCCTTCTAGATGATTGATTCCAAGGGCTGAGGTTCGCGAACTGCCTGCGGACATGAAGCGAGGGTGTCCAAGATCGATTTGTGACGAAAGACCTGGACACCCTCGCCACCGCACTGTACGTGAAGATCGACGACTACCTGATCGCTTTCCCGGACC
>NZ_JABBWW010000089.1:0-977 GCF_014161385.1 Microbispora sp. H10670
CCCGCACCTTCAACGCCGCCGTCCCCGGCATCGTGCAGTCGAAGGTCAACAGCGGCAAGCACGTCCACCTGGTCGACATGCACAGCAAGCTCACCACCGGCGACCTCATCGACGGCATCCACCCCACCGCGAACGGCTACGACAAGATGGCCGCCGCCTGGTACGCCGCCCTCCAGTCGGTCCCGGGCAGCCTCGGCCAGGGGTCCAGCCCGAGCCCCAGCGCGACCCCCAGCACCAGCCCGAGCACCAGCCCCAGTGCCGGTCCCAGTGCGATCAAGGGAGTCGCTTCGGGCAGGTGCGTGGACGTCCCCAACGCGTCGCAGACCAGCGGCACCCAGGTGCAGATCTGGGACTGCAACGGACAGTCCAACCAGAGCTGGACTCCCACCAGCTCCGGCGAACTGCGTGTGTACGGCAACAAGTGCCTCGACGTGGCCAACATGAGCACCGCCGACGGCGCCGCGGTGCAGATCTGGGACTGCAACGGACAGAACAACCAGAAGTGGCGCTTCAACAGTGACGGCAGCATCACCGCGGTCGGAGCCAACAAGTGCCTCGACGCACCCAACTACTCCACCGCCAACGGCGTGAAGCTCCAGATCTGGTCCTGCAACGGGCAGAGCAACCAGCGCTGGACCCGCGTCTGATCGAGGACCCCGCCGGGGCGGCCGGACCGGCCGCCCCGGCGTAGGCCCGCCCCTCAGCGGCTCCCGCAGGCGCCGCCCCGGCATGTCCCCCAGCGGTCCCCCTCCACCCCAAGCGCCCTGATCACGAATAGCGCCCGGCCTCCGGCACCGCCGCCCGGACGCCGCGCCGACGGGTCACCACTTCGACAACGAAAGGACTTCGCGTGAAACGAAGGCTCAGATCCCTGCTGGCCGCCGTCTCGTTGCCCCTGGTACTCGTCGGCATGCTGCTGGCCGCCCACCCCGCCGCGGCCGCCACGCTGACCCGCATCACCGGGTTCGGCACCAACC
>NZ_JABBWW010000090.1:0-945 GCF_014161385.1 Microbispora sp. H10670
CTACGGAACTTAAATGGGTCTTGTCGGTGAGCTGACGAGGGCTGATTTGGTCTGTATGACCAAGGTGTGCGGTATGCCCAAGGCGGCGGCTTCACCCCCCAGGAGCAGCGGCGCCGCGAGGAGGTACGGCTGCAAGCAGCCGAGATGTTCGCGCAGGGGGTCACGAACGCGGCGATAGCTGGGACGTTGCGGGTCACCCAGCGGTCGGTGGAGCGGTGGCGGCGCGCCTGGCGGGAGGGCGGCACGGCGGCGCTGGCCTCAGCAGGCCCGCATGCGCTGCCCCGGCTCAGTCCGGCGCAGTTCGCCCGGCTGGAGGCCGAACTGCAACGCGGTCCGCTGGCGCACGGGTTCGCCGACCAGCGCTGGACACTGATGCGGATCAAGACCCTGATCGGCAGGATGTTCCACATCGGCTACACCCTGCAGGGGGTGTGGTACCTGCTGCGCCGCAACGGCTGGTCGTGCCAGCGGCCCGCCCGCCGGGCGATCGAGCGCGACGAGGCCGCGATCGAGGTGTGGAAGAAGGAGGTCTGGCCGCAGGTGGAAGATCCGCGGCGGCCGACGGCGCCTGGATCTGCTTCGAAGACGAAGCCGGTCAAGGGCTGAGGCCGCCTCGCGCACGAACATGGGGCCGGCGCGGACACACCCCGGTGATCCACGTCCGCGGGCGCGGAAGCGGACGGGTGAACATCGCCGCCCTGGTCTGCTACAAACCCGGCGAACGCTCCCGGCTGATCTACCGCCTGCACCTCTACCGCGGCCGCAAAGGCGAGCCCAAGACCTTCGGCTGGATGGACTACCGCGACCTGATCCTTCATGCCCACGCCCAGCTCGGTGCGCCGATCGTGCTGGTCTGGGACAACCTCAACCTGCACCTGGTGCCTGGGATGAAGACCTTCGCCGCCGAGCACGCCGACTGGCTCACCATCGTCCAGTTCCCCGCCT
>NZ_JABBWW010000091.1:0-918 GCF_014161385.1 Microbispora sp. H10670
AAGCCCGTGGCCCAACCACTTGTGGGGGGAGCGGTCGAAGGTGGGGCTGGCGATTGGGACGAAGTCGTAACAAGGTAGCCGTACCGGAAGGTGCGGCTGGATCACCTCCTTTCTAAGGAGCACCGGCCGGCCCTGATGGGTTCACCCGTTGTGGTGAGTCTGAGGGTTTGGTCCATGCCGGGTTCAGGGACGCGTGTTCCCTGCTCGGTGAGCTCATTAGTGGAGCACTGGTTATTCGGATCGGCCGGGTTCGGCTGCCGGGGTGAGTACCGCCGCGGGTCTCCTTCACGGGAGGTCGGCGGAGTGGGGAAGCATCCGGCGGGGCTTGGTTGGTTCGGGCACACTGTTGGGTCCTGAGGGAACGGACCGTTCGCCTGGCCACCGCGGTTGTTGCGGTGGCTGCTTGGTGAAGGGTCTGTTGTCCTTCTGGGGCTGGTCTCCTGCCATACCGGCTTCCGCCTTCCTCCGTGATGTGGGGGGTGGGGGTGTTTGGTGGTGGGGTGGGCTGGTTTGCCTGGTTGTTGTTTGTGAATTGCATAGTGGACGCGAGCATCTTTGTGGCCAAGTTTTTTAGGGCACACGGTGGATGCCTTGGCATCAGGAGCCGATGAAGGACGTGGGAGGCTGCGTTAAGCCTCGGGGAGTCGCCAACCAGACGTTGATCCGGGGATGTCCGAATGGGGAAACCTAGCACCAGTCATGTGGTGTTGCCGCCGTCTGAATGTATAGGGCGGTTGGTGGTAACGCGGGGAAGTGAAACATCTCAGTACCCGTAGGAGAAGAAAACAATTTAGTGATTCCGTGAGTAGTGGTGAGCGAAAGCGGAGGAGGCTAAACCGTGCGCGTGTGATAGCCGGCGGGCGTTGCGTGTGCGGGGTTGTGGGACCTTCCGGGGGAGACCGCCGTCTCTTCAGGCAG
>NZ_JABBWW010000092.1:0-918 GCF_014161385.1 Microbispora sp. H10670
TCTTAGCGGACTGGAAACACTCCTCGATCGCCCAGCGAGAGCCAGCGACGGCGATGAGGTCCTCCAAGGTGGTGCCGACCGGTGCGTAACACAGGTAGTAGGCCAGCTCAAGCTCGCCCTTGGCATTGGGAGTGAGGCTGCGCCGAACGAGCAGCCACCGCTGGTAGCCGGGCTCGGCCTCAAAGGTCACCGTGGCCAGCGCCCAGTCATACAGACGCTCGCCCTTGGCGCCGTCCCCGCAGGAACAGCGCTTCCACGCCTCGGGCGGAGCTTGTGCGGTCGCGCTGTCAGCGCGGATCTGTCCGCCCCACCCCATGCCGATCCATTGGCTCTTGGGCACCGCCACCACATAGCTCAGGCGGTGCTCTTCCAGGAAGCGCCGGAACTTGTTGTCCATGCCATAGGCCTCATCAGCGCTCACCCAGGACGCCGGCACCCCCGCCTTCACGGCCCGGGCCAGCATCGTCCGAGCCAGCACCGGCTTGGTGGCGAACGCCACCTCCTCACCGATGCCGGCCCGGATGCAACGCTCCCTGTCTTCAGTCCAGGACTTCGGCAGATACAGCTCGGCGTCGATCAGCGTCCGGCCCAGCGGGGAGGCGTAGGCGAGGAACACGCCCAGCTGGCAGTTCTCGATCCGACCCGCCGTGCCGGAGTACTGGCGCTGCACCCCGGCCGACTTGTCCCCCTTCTTCAGGAAGCCGGTGTCATCCACGATCAATACGCCATCGCGGTGACCGAGGTTGTCCATCACGTAATCGCGCAGGTCAACCCGCACCTGCCGAGGATCCCAGCGTGCACTGTTCAACAAGCGCTGCATGCGATCAGGAGCCGCATCCCCGGCCGCCTCCGCCAGCTGCCAGCCGTTCTTGCGCTCGATCGGAGCCAGCAGCCCCAGCAGGTACGCCCGCGCCTGCC
>NZ_JABBWW010000093.1:0-915 GCF_014161385.1 Microbispora sp. H10670
GCGCCTCCACAGCGCCTGCAACGACCTCCCACCAGCCGAATTCGAGACCCACTACCAAACACAAACCGACCCGGCTATCCTCACCCCAGCCAGCTAACCCGGCCTCCACGAAACTCGGCGCGGTTCACCGTGGTCGGCGAAGACCGTCATGGGGTGGAACCCGAAGGTCTTCTTCCAGGTCGGTGCGGCCTGTTGCTTGTCGGAGTGGGCGATGACGATGGTCGCGTCGATGTCGATGGGGATCAGTTCACCATCAGCGCCGGGGGCGGGGGTGCCGGCCAGGGCCCAGGTCCGCTCGCGGGCGGTGGAACGAGCGGCGCGGATCGCCTTCAGCGCGCGGACGGGGTCGGCGGCCAGGCGGTCGATCAGCCGGGACACCGTGGGATCGGAGGCCACGGGCCCGAAGAGCTCCGGCTGGGTGCGGAGCATCGCGATGTCGGCCAGGCAGTCCCCGCCCAGTGCCAGGGTGAGGGCCAGGTCGGTGATGACCTTGCCGGGATCGTGCAGGGCGCGGGCTGGCCGCCACCGCTCTAATTGCGCCGACAGCTCCCTGCCCAAGCCGGTGACCCGCAGCGTCTCCAGCAACAGCAGCCCACCGGCCTGCGAGATGAGCCCTGCGCCGTCGGCGGACACCACGATCTTGCGCTGGGAGGCGATAGTCTTCACGTGAAAAGTGCCTTCTGAACTGGTGCGGACAGGACCTTAGACAAGCCCGATCCTTCCAGTTCAGAGGCACTTTTCTCATGTAAACGATCAAGCCCGCTCAAATTCGCCGCGAAAGCCCGAGGCTAGAAGATCACTGAAAATCTTGGTGAGGGCTGTCGGTGGAGGACATCAGGCGGTGGCTGACTTGAGAGCCCAGGCGCCGTCGGCGTGGGTGAGCCCGAGGTGGATCAACGTACGGAGGTTCAAGGC
>NZ_JABBWW010000094.1:0-891 GCF_014161385.1 Microbispora sp. H10670
AGAGCACCTAACAGAATGATCTCCGTTGTGGTTTGATCTCTCGCTGTAGTCGGGCGAGAGGAGTCACGGGTGGCGCGGCTGAAGCCGTGGGAGGTCAGCGATGAGTTATGGGCGGTCGTCGAGCCGTTGCTGCCCAAGCACCAGCGACGGAGCCGCTACCCGGGGCGTAAGCGGCTGGATGACCGCTTGGTCCTGCAGGGCATCTTGTTCGTCCTGCACACCGGGATCGCCTGGGAGCACCTGCCGCAGGAACTGGGCTACGGCTCGGGCATGACCTGCTGGCGACGGCTGGCCGAGTGGCAACGGGCAGGGGTCTGGCAACGCCTGCACGAGGTGTTGCTTGATCGCCTGCGCGCCGCCGACGCGCTCGACTTCTCCCGCGCTGTCGTGGACTCCTCCCACGTCAGAGCGCTAAAAGGGGGGCGCAGACCGGCCCGAGCCCGGTCGACAGAGGCCGTCCGGGCAGCAAGCACCACCTGATCACCGACGCCACCGGCATCCCGCTCGCGTTCACCCTGACGGGCGGCAACCGCAACGACGTCACCCAGCTCGTGCCGCTGCTGGAGGCCGTCCCACCGGTGCGCGGCAAGCGCGGCCGGCCCCGCCGACGCCCTGACGTCGTCCTGGGTGACCGCGGCTACGACCACGACAAGTACCGCAAGCTCGTCCGGGCGCTGGGCGTGCGCCCGCAGATCGCCCGACGAGGCACCGAGCACGGCTCCGGCCTGGGCAAACAACGCTGGGTCGTCGAGCAGGCCATCGCACTACTGCACAGCTTCCGCAGGCTACGCATCCGCTGGGAAGTGCGCGAGGACATCCACCGCGCCTTCCTCAGCATCGGCTGCGCCCTGATCTGCTGGCGCCGACTCAGCTCATTGTGTTAGGCGCTCT
>NZ_JABBWW010000095.1:0-870 GCF_014161385.1 Microbispora sp. H10670
TGCTGGCGATCGTGGGGTTGGTGACCCGCCCGGAGAACTTCGCCACGTCCTCGAACCTGGTGAGCATTCTGGCGCTGGCCTCGACCATCGGAGTGATCACGGTCGGGATGACCTTTGTGATCATCGGTGGCGGGATCGACCTGTCGGTCGGTGCGGTGATGGCGCTGGCGTCGGTATGGGCGACCACGCTGGCCACCCAGGCCTACGGGCCGGTCGTGATGATCGTGTGCGCGCTGCTGGTGGGCACCGGCGCCGGACTGCTGAGCGGGTTCCTGATCGCCTACGGGCGGATGGTGGCGTTCATCGCGACGCTCGCGATGCTGGTCGCCGCGCGGGGTCTGGCCCAGCGCATGTCGAACCAGCGGACGCAGCTGGTGCAGCCGGACAACTCGATGATCGTGGATCTGTCCACGACGCGGGTGCTGGGGCTGCCGCTGCTGGTCTATGTGTTCGCGCTGGTGGTGCTGATCGGGTGGCTGGTGCTGAACCGCACGACGTTCGGGCGGCGCACCTACGCGGTCGGCGGTAACCCCGAGGCGGCGCGGCTGGCCGGTATCAACGTGCGGAAGCACACGCTGATGCTGTACGCGCTGTCGGGGCTGTGCTGCGGGATCGCGGCGGTTCTGATCATGGCGCGGACCACGACGGGTTCCTCCACGCACGGCGATCTGTACGAGCTGGACGCGATCGCCGCGGTGATCATCGGTGGCACGCTGCTGACCGGTGGCCGGGGCACGATCATCGGCTCGATCCTGGGTCTGCTGATCTTCACGGTGATCACCAACCTGTTCATCCTCAACGGGCTGAACACCGCCGACCAGCTTGTCGCCAAGGGCGTCATCATCGTCGCCGCCGTGCTGCTGCAGCGGC
>NZ_JABBWW010000096.1:0-825 GCF_014161385.1 Microbispora sp. H10670
CCCGCACCTTCAACGCCGCCGTCCCCGGCATCGTGCAGTCGAAGGTCAACAGCGGCAAGCACGTCCACCTGGTCGACATGCACAGCAAGCTCACCACCGGCGACCTCATCGACGGCATCCACCCCACTGCGAACGGCTACGACAAGATGGCCGCCGCCTGGTACGCCGCCCTCCAGTCGGTCCCGGGCAGCCTCGGCCAGGGGTCCAGCCCGAGCCCCAGCGCGACCCCCAGCACCAGCCCGTCGGCGAGCCCCAGCGCGAGTCCCAGCGCGAGTCCCAGTGCCAGCCCGTCGGCGAGCCCTTCGACGGG
Source organism: Microbispora sp. H10670 (assembly GCF_014161385.1). Classification (NCBI taxonomy): domain Bacteria; kingdom Bacillati; phylum Actinomycetota; class Actinomycetes; order Streptosporangiales; family Streptosporangiaceae; genus Microbispora; species Microbispora sp. H10670. Next base: position 311 of record NZ_JABBWW010000096.1, read on the forward strand.
CCCGACGCCGGGCAACAGGTCGTGCTTGGCCAAGTACACGCTGACCGGGCAGTGGCAGGGCGGCTTCCAGGCCGACGTGACCGTCACCGCGGGCGGATCGCCCATCTCCTCCTGGACCGTCGCCTGGCGGTTCAGCGACGGCCAGACGGTCACCCAGTCGTGGAACGCCACGATCACCTCAAGTGGATCAGAGGTCACCGCCCGGAACGTGAGCTACAACGGCACGCTCGGCGCCGGCGCGAGCACGCAGTTCGGCTTCCTCGGCAGCTCGAACGGCGCCAACAGCGTGCCGTCAGTGACCTGCACCGCGATCTGACGAACTTGGCAGCCGGGCGGCTCCCGGGCCGGTAAGGCCCGGGAGCCGCCTCCGCGCACGAAAGGACCTCCTGTGAAACGAAGGCTCAGATCCCTGCTGGCCGCCGTCTCGTTGCCCCTGGTACTCGTCGGCATGCTGCTGGCCGCCCACCCCGCCGCGGCCGCCACGCTGACCCGCATCACCGGGTTCGGCACCAACC
>NZ_JABBWW010000097.1:0-787 GCF_014161385.1 Microbispora sp. H10670
AGCGCTACAACGTCGACCCCGGCCGCATCGTGGTCAGCGGCTTCTCCTCCGGCGCCATGATGACCAACGTCCTGGCCGCCGAATACCCCGACGTGTTCTCCGCCGCCTCCGCCTTCTCCGGCGTCCCGGCCGGCTGCTTCGCCACCAACGACGGGTCGCTCTGGAACGGCCAGTGCTCCGGCGGGCAGATCAGCAAGACCGCCCAGCAGTGGGGCGACCAGGCCCGCGCCATGTACCCCGGCTACACCGGCCGCTACCCCCGCATGCAGCTGTGGCACGGCACCACCGACACCACCCTGCACTACAACAACTTCGGTGAAGAGATCAAGCAGTGGACCAACCTCAACGGGTTGAGCCAGACCCCCGCCTTCACCGACCACCCCCAGTCCTCCTGGACCCGCACCCGGTACGGCAACACCGGCACCCAGGCCACCGTCGAGGGCATCAGCATCTCCGGCGTCGGCCACCAGCTCCCCATGAGCGGCCAGCTCGCCTACGCCATCTCCTTCCTCGGCCTCGACGCGCCGAGCACCTCCCCGTCCGCCACGCCGACCGTCACCCCCACCGTGACACCGACGGTGACGCCGTCGGCGACCCCGACCTCCGGCGGGGGCAGCGGGCCGATCAAGGGTGTGGCCTCCGGCCGCTGCGTGGACGTACCCGGCGCCAGCCAGACCGACGGCACCCAGGTGCAGATCTGGGACTGCAACGGCCAGAACAACCAGACCTGGTCGTCCACCTCGGCCAGTGAGATCCGCGTCTACGGCAACAAGTGCCTCGACGCCGG
>NZ_JABBWW010000098.1:0-786 GCF_014161385.1 Microbispora sp. H10670
GCCGCTGGGCGCCCTGACCGGTGAACAGCACACCGACCTTGCCACCGGAACGGGCGACGCCCTGCACCACCCCAGGTGCGGTACGGCCCTCCGCCAGTGCCGCCAGCCCCGCCAGCAGCCCGGCCCGATCCCCACCGGTCACCACCGCCCGCCGTTCAAAGGACGCCCGCGTCGTCGCCAGCGAGTAGCCGATGTCGGCCACGCTCAGGGCGGGACGGTCCTGCACGAAGGACAGCACCCGGGCCGCCTGGCCGGCCAGCGCGTCCGCCGTCTTGCCCGACACCACCCACGCCACCGGAGCCACGCTCTCGCTCTCGACCGGGACCTGCACGGTGCCGTCGGTCACCTCAGGCGAGGCGGGGAGGACGGTACCGGCGAGCAGGGCCGGAGAGGGAGCCTCGCCCGCGACGGAGACCGCGCCATCACCGGACTCAGCGGTGGCTCCGGCAAGCACCACACCCTCGCCCGCCACTGCGGCGGCGTCGGCGGGCTGCCCGCTCTCGGTCAGGACCGGGATGGTTCCCGCAGGAACTCCAGCCTCGCCCGAGACCAGGGCGGCACCCGCCTCCTCGGCGATCACCCGGGAGACGCTGCCGGCCTCGGCCGACAGCAGGGCGGTGCCGGCGGACGGGACGAGGGAGAACTCTTCCGCGCCTGCCAGGTCGGCGGGGGCCTGCTCGATGATGACGTGGGCGTTGGTGCCGCTGATCCCGAACGACGACACACCCGCACGACGGGGGCGGTCCACCTCCGGCCACGGCATCGCCTCGGTCAGCAACCGCACCT